>CAZVIG010000266.1:0-3838 GCA_964627395.1 uncultured Sedimenticola sp. | reverse complement strand
GCCTGGCGGTGATGGAGAAGATGTCCGCGCCCGAGCTGCAGATCTACCAGGCGCGCCAGGTGTACGAGGAATCGCTGCACACCTGGACCTACCAGCACTGCATCGAATCCATCGGCCTGGACCAGGGCGAGATCTACAACCGCTACCGGGTGGTGCCCGAGATCAACGCCAAGATCCAGCTCGCCAACCGCCGCCTGGACTCGGTGCTGCGCCCGGACATCGACCTCAACGACCGCGACGAGCTGCACAACTTCCTGATGGCCTACATCTTCTTCGCGGGCATCTTCGAGGGCTGCTGGTTCTACAACGGCTTCTCGCCGATCTTCGCCCTGCAGCGCCGCGGCCTGATGAAGGGCACCGCCGAGCAACTGCAATACATCATGCGCGACGAGGTGCTGCACGCCTCCTTCGGCATCCGCGTGGCCAAGCAGATCATGCTCGAGGAGGAGATCCGCCCCGATCCCAAGGCGCTGAAGCTGATGTGGGAAGAATGCGAGGCGGCCGAGGCGACCTATGCCGGCTACATCCTGCGCGACCCCATCCTTGGCTATAGCAAGGAAGACCACATCGGCCAGTACCGCTTCATCGCCAACCGCCGCGCGCGCAGCCTGGGCCTGGACGAGCCCTATCCCGGCGCCGAGCCCACGCTCACCTGGCTGGACGAGCAGGCCAATCTGCGCAAGGAGAAGAACTTCTTCGAGACCCGCGTCACCGAGTACCAGACCGGCGGCGCGCTGAAATGGGACTGATGCCGTCCTGCCCGCATCCGGTCGCGGCCGGGGCGGGCGACTGACCCGTCCAGCGGGACGGGACACGATCGACGCCGGAGGGGCCCCAGGAACTCTCGCCCGACATTTTCCGCAATGTCACTGACCACCACTCAAGGGGGAATGGGGTCACTCCGGCACCAGACGAGGGCCGTGCCAGCCGCGCCGGCCCGGGGAGCACCGATGCGACATGGAGACGACAGCCTGGCCAGGGGCGCAACGCTGGAAAGCGCCGCCCGGCTCGCCGCACCGCAGGCCCTGCACTACGAGCGCGAACCGGCGCCGTTGCGCTGGCAGGTGGCGGAGCCGGACGGCGACTATGCCGGCGACTTCCTGCTGCCGGGCGAGCAGCCCTGGGCACGCCGTCACCTGGAGGCCGCCGAGGCCCGCCACTGGTCGCCCGCCGGGGTGGCGCTGGCACAAGACGCCGAGGCCGGCACGACCCTGGCCCCCGAGGCGCGGGCGGTGCTCCAGCACGGCCTGCATCTGCTCGGCCTGCTCGACCGGGTGCTCACCCGCGAAGGCCCCACCCAGGCCGCCTGGCGCCTTGTGGAGAGCCCCGACTGCCGGCGCTGTCTGGACCGCCAGGCCTGGGACGAGGGACAGCGCGCCGGCGCCTTCCGCCGCATCGCCGCCGCCCTGGCGCTCAACCCGGAGGCCCCAGGGCCGCTGCCGGAGGCCGAGGCCCATGCCGCGCGCATCGGCGATTGGTTCGCCACCCAGGCGGTCCTGCTGGGGGACGCCGAGGGCGGGATCACCGATGCCGGCACCGCGCGCAACCTCGCCGCCGCCCTGGGGGCCTGCCTGGTGGCGGCCAAGGCGACCCTGGTGCCGCTGGTGACCATCCAGGGGCTGTGCATCGCCCGTCACGGACGCCTGGAGGGCAGCGCCCGCCTGTTCCGCCATCTGCTGCGCGACGAGATGGCGCACCTCCAGTTCGGCCTCTCGCTGCTGCGCGCGATCCGTGACACCGCCCCCCGCTGGTGGGATGCACAACTGGAGGCCACCCTGCGCGGCGGCTTGGTGATGGCCACCGACCTGGCCATCGGCCAGGCCTACGCCACCCTGCCGCACGGCCTGCCGGGGCTCAACGCCCCCATGCTGGAGGAATACCTGCTGTTCGCCGCCAACCGCTGCTGCCGCGCCCTGGGGCTGGCCGAACTGCAGCCCGAGGCCGCCAACCCCTTTTTCTGGATCGCCGAGCTGCGTCCCCCGCGCGGCACCGGCAAGCCCTGAACGACCGACCCGGAGAAACCGCCATGCGTTGCCTGCACTGCCACCACCCCCTCGCCCGGATCGACGAGGTCCGGGACCAGCACGCCCGCCAGACCTGGTATCGGTGCCCCGCCTGCGGTCACCAGCAGACCACCAGCGAGCCCTGCCCCGACATCGGCCGCCGCATCGGCAAGGCGCTGCGCTTCAGCGCCGCCACGCCGCGGCCCTTCACCCGACAAGCATAGGCGCACCACAAGAACCACAAAGCAGTACCCCCTGCCGCGCCCTGCGCGGCTTTCTTTTGTCCCTGGCAACGCCCGCTGCCTCGATGTCGGGGCTGAAGCCCCTCCCACAGCCGAGCCCTATCCCTCTGTCATCCCAATCGGAGCCGCAGGCGGAGCGGCGGGATCTTCTGCTCCCTCAGGCTCCGGGTTTCCGCCGCAGCGATGTCGGATGTCGGGTCTGAAGCCCCTCCCACAGGCGCGACATATCCCTCTGTCATCCCGACCGGAGCCGCAGGCGGAGCGGAGGGATCTTCTGCTCCATCGGCCTCCAGAATCTCCCGCAGCAGTACCGGATGTCGGGGCTGAAGCCCCTTCCACAGGACGGCGCGACGCCCTTCCCTACTCCGGCGCGCCGGCGAAGGCCAGCCGTTCCTCCAGCCGCTCCTCCTGCGCCAGCAGACGCGCCCGGGCGCGGGCCTGCAGGCGCTCCTCGGCGCGCTGCGCCAGCGCCACCGCCAGGCGCGGCACCCGGCGCGTCAGCCAGGAGCGCAGGAAGGGGGCGAGATGACGTTCCAGCAGGGGGTCGTCGGCGCGCAGCAGCCACTCGTGGCTGCCGGGCTGTCCCTGGCGGGCGCACCGTCCGAACAACTGCCGGTCGATGCGCCGCGCGTCGTTCAGCTCGGTGGCGATCACGTGCAGGCCGCCCGCCGCCAGGGCCTGCTCGTCGAGCAGGATGTCGGTGCCCCGGCCGGCCATGTTGGTGGCGATGGTGATCTGGCCGGCGCGGCCGGCCTGGGCCACCAGGCGCGCCTCGTGCTCGCCCTGGCGGGCGTTGAGGAGCTGAAAGGACAGCCCTGCCGCCGCCAGGCAGGCGGCGACCGCCTCGGACTCCGCCAGGGTGCGGGTGCCGATCAGCACCGGACGGCCCGCGGCATGCAGGGTCCGCACCCGCTCCAGCAGCGCTACCTGCTGGCTGGCGCGGTCGGGGAAGAGGCGCAGCCCCAGGTCGCGTCGCCGCGCCGGACGATGGGGCGGCACCCCCCGTACCGCCAAGTCGTACACCCGGCGCAGCTCGCCGGCCACCTCGGCGGCGGTGCCGCTCATTCCCGCCAGCCGGGCATAGCGGCGGAAGAAGCGCTGATAGGTGAGGCGCGCCAGGTGCTCCCGCTGACCGCTCAGGCGCACCCCCTCTTTCAGCTCGATCAGGGCCTGCAGCTCCGCCTCCCAGGCGCGGTCGGGCATCACCCGGCCGGTGTTGGCGTCGATGATCTCCACGCGACCGTCGCGCACCAGGTAGTCGCGGTCGCGCACGAACAGGTGCAGCGCCGAGAGCGCCTGGCGCAACAGGGCGCGCGGGCGCCGCCGGCCGGCCCAGAAGCCGCCCAGCTCCGCGCCCCGCTCGGCCAGCAGGGTCTCCCCCGCCGGCAACAGCCGCACCCCCCGTCGGCGGTGGTCGAGCCGGAAGTGGCGCCCCTCGTCCAGGCCGCGTGCCAGGAACAGGGCGGTGACCAGCAGCGCGCGGTCGGTGCGCGGCGGGGCCTCGCGCGAGAGCAGCAGGGGGGTGCGCGCCTCGTCGATCAGCACACTGTCCGCCTCGTCCACGATGGCGAAATGCAGCCCGCGCTGCAGCTG
>CAZVIG010000265.1:0-3838 GCA_964627395.1 uncultured Sedimenticola sp. | reverse complement strand
GTGCTGGACAACGTCGCCGGCGGCAGCGACAAGGTGGTGGTGGGTGGTCGCGAGAAGCACGTCATCTCCTACCTGGGCGACTTCCTGTTTCCGCCGCAGCGGGCGCGGCAGCCGGTGCGCGCACTCTCGGGAGGGGAGCGCAACCGGCTGCTGCTGGCCAAGCTGTTCACCCGCCCCGCCAACGTCCTGGTGATGGACGAGCCCACCAACGACCTGGACCTGGAGACCCTGGAGCTGCTGGAGGAGCGGTTGTTGGAGTTCGACGGCACCCTGCTGCTGGTGAGCCACGACCGCGCCTTTCTGGACAATGTGGTCACCAGCACCCTGGTGTTCGAGGGCGAGGGCCGGGTGGCGGAATATGTCGGCGGCTATAGCGACTGGCTGCGCCAGCGGCCCGAACCGCCGCAGGCCAAGGAGCCGGAGAGCCGAGAGGCCGCCGCGGTGCCGGCGCGTCCGCGGCAGCGCAGCCGCAAGCTCGGCTACCGTGAGCAGCGCGAGCTGGAGGCGCTGCCCGGACGCATCGAGGCGCTGGAGGCGGAGCTGGCCGAGGTGCAGGGGCAACTCGAGGACCCGGACCGTTATGCGGAGCTGGGCAGCGAGGGGCTGGCGCGCCTGGGTGAACGGATGCAAGAGTTGGAGACCGAACTGGAGGCGGCCTACGACCGCTGGGCGGAACTGGAGGCATGAGCCGGTGCCGGTGTCGGCCGGATCACAGCCTGGCGGTGTAGCGGATGCTAGATTGACGTCTTCGTGACGACCGACCGAAGGAGCCGAAGTTGTACCCCATGCGCAAGTCCCTCTGGCTGCTGCTGCCCCTGGCGCTGGCGGCCTGTACCACCCCGCCCCCGGCACCGGAACGGCCCCAACCGCCGCCGGCCCCGAAACCGGCGCCACGCGCCGAGGGCCTGGAACAGCAGCTCGCGCGCGACAGCGCCCCGGAACGCAACCGGGTGCGCGAGGCCTATCGCTACGACCGGACCATCAGCCTGGGCCGGGTGCCCGGCGTGCGGCTCTACACCTACCGTCCCGGGCGGCAGGACAGGGTGGTGGGCTTCGCCCTGGTGAACAAGGGCTCGCGGCGGGTCAATCCGCGCGGCCTGCGCGGCAGCGGGGCGCGGCGCGAGTTCCTGTTCCAGTTCCCCGACCGGGCGCGCGAGGAGACCTTCCTCTCGGTGCTCGACGACGTGCGCCTGAGCCGCCGCTACAGTCACGACAACATGTTCCGCGAGCTGCATTTCTTCCCGCGCCGTCAGTTGCCCTCCCTGGTGCGCGAGGGCGATCGCTTCCGCGTCCATCTGCCCACCGGGGAGACGGTGTGGTTCGACGCCCGGACCGCCGAGATCGTCGGCGGGGTGCTGCGGGAGTCGCCCATCGACTTCAACCGCAACCGGCATGCCCGCCACAACCCGCGCATCGACTATCGGGGCGATGGCCTGCTGATCACGGTGGCGCAGCGCGGCGAGGCGCCGCGCCGGGCGCGCGTCTGGGGGCAGCGCAAGTACGCCGAGGTGCGCTATCCCGCGCGCTACCGCAAGACCTGCCGCATCTCCCCGGCGTTGCTCTGGGATCAGCGTCCGCGACCGGGCGACAGCGACCCGCGACTCACCTGGCGCCTGAAGTCGGACGAGGCGGTGTTCGACCTGGTGGAGAAGCGCTGCGGCTGGAAGCTCGACGCCCTGCGCGGGGGCGGGTGATCCCTGAGGGAACTCGGTATTTGACCTGACCCCTGGCTTGAGTGAATATCCCCTTATGCGTGCATAAGCCGGACGGCCGTGGACGCGTACAACAACCACAGCAGCCAGGGGAAGACCTCAGCGATGGCGTCCGATCAGCTTCCGGAGCCGAAGGCCAGCGACGACGAAAAGGTGTTGCAGGCCCAGTATCTGCGCGCGCTCAGCTCCTTCGAAGGCATCATGCTGGCGCAGATCGAGATGAAGGTGCAGATGAGCAACCGGCTCAACTGGACCATTCGCGCCGGCCTGATCCTGCTGGGGGTGATCGCCTTCTCCATCCTGGTGCTGCTGCTCACCCTCTCGTCGCAGATCAACCGCATGTCCGCCATGGTGCTGGAGATGAACGGCCATTTCGAGTCGGTCACCCAGCGCATGGACCGCATCACCCTGGCGATGGGTTCGATGGAGCAGCAGGTGGGCTATATGGATACGGTGCGTGAGAGCACCGCGACCATGGACGACGAGATGGCGGCCATGCAGCAGCAGATGGGTGCCATGGCGGTGGACGTGGACGGCATCCAGCGCGAACTGGCGCGGGTGAAGGACGAGATGGCCTCCATCGCCGGCACCATCGCCGCCATGAACGGCGAGGTGGCCATCATGGGCCGCGAGATGCACCGCCTGGCCAAGCCGGCGCGCACCCTGAACAAGATGTTCCCCTTCCCCTGACGGACGAGCAGCAGGTCATGGACATCCCGCCGGAACTGGATCCCCGCCGCCCCATCGTCGAGGTGATGGCCCGTATCGGGCGCGAGACCCAGCTCACCCTGGACGAGCGCGAGCGGCACTTCAAGATCACCGATGCGGTGATCGTGGTGATCTCGGTGCTGCTGATCATCCTGGCCGTGGTCAACATCTACTATGTGCGCGTCCTGTACCAGGATCTGGATCGCATCGTGGGCAACATGGAATCCATGGTCACCCGCCTCAAGCGGGTGGACCACGACATGAGCGCGGTGGCCGACCACGTGGACGTGTTCGAGCAGAAGCTGCGCAACATGGGGCCGCTCACCGCCCATGTCACCGCGGTGACCGGCCGCCTGCCGGAGATGCGCAAGGACATGACCGCCATGGCGCGGGGCATGAACCTGATCAACCAGGACATGGGCCTGCTGCTGCAGGCGGTCGGCACCATCACCCCCAACATGGTGCAGATGACCGGCAACATCGCGCGCATGCGCGTGGACGTGGGCCGCATCGCCGACCCCATGGGCGCCTTCAACCCCATACTGCCCTGACTCAAGCCTACGGCGCCGCGGCCGACAAGGGAATCAGTCACCGCGGAGGCTACCCATGCGCCATCCTTCCATTCTGCTGATGCTGATGTTGCTCGCCACTCCCGCCGCCTGGGCGGGTGGCGCCGCCTGCGTGATGGCCAAGTTCCAGGGGCGCACCCTCGACTACGAGCTGGCGATCACCGACGGCCATGTGAGCGAGGCCCTGGAGGAGGCCGAGGCGCGGCTGCGCAAGAAGGGCTATGCCGACTATTACAAGCACCTGGACATCATCCGCGCCCAGAACATCACCAACCTGCCCCACGCCTATGTGGTGGTGATCCGCAGCGACTTCCGTGACCGCCGCGGCAAGGAACGCTCGGTGGTCGGCTGCGGCTTCAGCGCCCGCTCCTGGGACGACGCCCTGTGGGATGCGCTGCGCGACGCCCAGTCCTACTTCTGGGGCTGGAAGCCGGACCGGGACGGGTATCGCGTGATCCGCAAGGTGCGCTACTGACAAAAACCCTGAAAACTCAGGGTAGGCTTTCCAATCAATGACTTGCGATGCTGCCGCCCGGCTCGGGGCGTGGATTCCGATTGCTCATTAGAGAACACGAATATTATAATGTTCGCTTGTTTGGCCGCGAAAGCGCCCCGCAAACCCCTGACCCCAAGGACCTGTCTCCATGCTGGATCCTGCAGAATACAAAGAGAGTGAGATCGGACGCATCGACGTCAAGAACACCACCTGCTACATGTGCGCCTGCCGCTGCGGCATCCGCGTCACCCTGCGTGACGGCGAGGTGCGGCACATCGAGGGCAACCCCGAGCACCCCCTCAACAAGGGGGTGATCTGCGCCAAGGGCGCCTCGGGCATCATGAAGCAGTACT
>CAZVIG010000264.1:0-3841 GCA_964627395.1 uncultured Sedimenticola sp. | reverse complement strand
GAGCAGGCAGGCGGCGCTCTGGGTCTTGGGGAAGGCCATCACCTCGCGGATGGAGTGGGCGCCGGCCATCAGCATCACCAGCCGGTCCAGGCCGAAAGCCAGGCCGCCGTGCGGCGGGCAGCCGTACTTGAGCGCATCGAGCAGGAAGCCGAACTTCTCACGCGCCTCGGCCTCGCCGATGCCCAGCAGGGCGAACACCTTCTCCTGCACCGCCTCCTGGTGGATACGGATGGAGCCGCCGCCGATCTCGGTGCCGTTGAGCACCATGTCGTAGGCGCGCGAGAGACAGGCACCGGGATCGCTCTCCAGCAGCTCGATCTGATCCCCACGCGGCGCGGTGAAGGGGTGGTGCAGGGCGTGCCAGCGGCCGCTCTCCTCGTCCCATTCGAACATCGGGAAGTCCACCACCCACAGCGGCTCCCAGCCGTCGCGCATCAGGCCCAGGTCCTCGGCCAGCTTCACCCGCAACGCGCCCAGCGCCTCGTTCACCACGTGCGCCTTGTCGGCGCCGAAGAACACGATATCGCCGTCTTCCGCCCCGGTGCGGCTCATGATCTCCATCACCGCCGCATCGGGCAGGAACTTGAGAATCGGCGACTGCAGCCCCTCGACGCCCTTGACCAGCTCGTTGACCTTGATGTAGGCCAGGCCCCGGGCGCCGTAGATGCCGACGAATTTGGTGTAGTCGTCGATCTCCTTGCGGCTCAGGCGGCCGCCGCCGGGCAGACGCAGCGCCGCGACCCGACCGGCGGGGTCCTTGGCCGGGCCGGCGAAGACCTTGAACTCGATCTCCTGCAGCAGGTCGGCCACGTCCACCAGCTCCAGGTCGCAGCGCAGGTCGGGACGGTCGGAGCCGAAGCGGCGCATCGCCTCGGCATGGCTCATGCGCGGGAAGGGATCGGGCAGCTCCACCCCCAGGGTCTCGCGGAACACCTCGCGGATCATCGCCTCCATCAGGTCCATGATCTGGTGTTCGTCCACGAAGGACATCTCCAGGTCGAGCTGGGTGAACTCCGGCTGGCGGTCGGCGCGCAGGTCCTCGTCGCGGAAGCAGCGCACGATCTGGTAGTAGCGGTCCATGCCCGACATCATCAAGAGCTGCTTGAACAACTGCGGCGACTGCGGCAGGGCGTAGAACTTGCCGGCATGCACCCGGCTGGGCACCAGATAGTCGCGCGCGCCCTCCGGGGTGGCGCGGGTGAGCATCGGGGTCTCGATGTCGAGGAAGCCCTGGTCGTCGAGGAAGCGGCGCAGCGCCCGGGTGACCCGGGAGCGCAGCAGGATGCGCTCCTGCATCACCGGACGCCGCAGGTCGATATAGCGGTAGCGCAGGCGCAGCTCCTCGGAGGTGTCCTCGTCGTCGAGCTGGAAGGGCGGGGTCTCGGCGCGGTTGAGGATCTCCAGCTCCTTGCCCAGGATCTCGATCTCGCCGGTGGGCAGATCGGGGTTGACCGTGCCCTCGGGACGCGCCCGCACCCGCCCCTTGATGCGCAGCACGTATTCGTTACGCACATGCTCGGCGGTGGCGAAGACCTCCTCCACGTCGGGGTCGTAGACCACCTGCACCACCCCGCTGCGGTCGCGCAGGTCGATGAAGATGACGCCGCCGTGGTCGCGGCGACGGTTGACCCAGCCGCACAGTTCGACGGTCTGGTCGATGAAGTCGGCGTTGATCTCGCCACAATAGTGGGTGCGCATGTCGGTTCCTTCAAAACAAGACGCTCCGCCAGGCGGAGCGTCGGTGGTCGGTGAAAGACGGTCGCGGCCTATTCGCAGACGGGACAGCCACCGCTGCCGCAGGCGGGCGCCTCGTCGGCAGGGGCGGAGCCGCCCTTGCTCTTGCCCTTGAAGTCGGTGGCATACCAGCCGCTGCCCTTGAGCTGGAAGCCCGCCGCGGAGATCAGCTTCTCCAGCGCGGGTTTGCCGCATTCCGGGCAGTCGGTCAGCGGCGCATCGCTCATCTTCTGCATGGCCTCGAACTCGTGACCGCACTCGGTACAGCGATATTCGTAGAACGGCATGGTGCTCTCCATGGTCGATCCGAAAAACCGGCGAATATTAGCACATGCCGAGATGCCAGTAGAAGCACCCCGGGCCGGACGGACCACCGACGGCTACCAGTCGATCTTGTCCACGCCATCCAGCACCAAATGGGCGGTATCGGCGGGGTCGCTGTTGAAGGCGTCATGATTCAATTCCAGGGCCTGCATGGCGCTCTCGAAATCATGAATCTGTCCCGATTCGATGCCCGCCCAGGGGTCGTCACCATCCGTGACTCCGTCACCGGCCAACTGCGCATCGATCACCTCGGTCCATCCGCCACCATGCGGACCGAAGTCGGACAGGAAGTCATGCAAGGCATCTCCGGCGTCCCGTGCCCACGGCAGATCCCCGCCATGGTGGCCGGTGTCTTCCGCGTGCGATCTGGATCCGCTGTCTGCCGGATCCGCGACATGGTCATGGTGGCGTTCCCGCACACCTTCCCTGTCATGATCGTGATCGTCTTCTCTGGCATGCCCCCTGCCCTGGTAATGCCCGCTGTCTCTGTCGTGATCGTGATCATGCCCCTTGGCCTTGTGACGCCCGCTGTCCTTGCCATGCCCACTGTCGTTCTCGTGGCCGCTGTCCTTGTCATGGCCACTGTCTCTGTCATGGCGTTCGTCCCTGTGGCGGTTGTGGTCCCGCTCGTCGCCGCTGTCCTTGTCGTGACCGCTGTCTTTCTCGTGGTGTCTATCCTTGTGACGGGCGTCGTCCCCATTGTTGCCGCTGTCTTTGTCACGCCCACTGTCCCTGTCGTCACCGCTGTCTCTGTCGCGGGGTTCGGCCCTGTGGCGGCTGTCATCCCGCTCGTGGCCGCTGTCCTTGTCATGATCGCTTTCCTTGTCGTGTCCACTGTCATCGTGTCGGCTCCGGGCCTCCTCCTCAACCTGCCCGGCATGGCCGCTATCTTGCGAGTTCTCCGCCCCGCCTTCGGCGGCAGCACCTTCGCCACCACCTCCCGATCCGACCCGATCACTCGCTGAAGCACTCCCCGTATGTAAATCATGAGGGTGACCAATCGGGTCCTGGGGAACGATACCGTCTTGCGTGGCATCCTGGCCGTCCGCAGCCACCCCCGACTGCCCCTCAGTAACCGTATCGGCTTCTGCATCATCCGTGTCCGGCTGCGTCTCATCCGCTGGAGCATCTGCGCGCCCGACGACCATCAGGTGCAAGTCCTGGGTGGTCGATGCACCGTATTCGTCGGTGATGGTCACCGGCACCACCAGTTCCTGAGTCTCGCCCTCGGCCAGGTAGTCATAGCTGCCCTCGCCGGGATCGAAGCGGTAGCTGCCGTCAGGTGACAGCTCGAAGCCGGCAGGCAGTTCGGCACCCTCGGCCACCGCGAAGGTCAGGCTGGCGCCGGCATCCGCATCGGTCGCCTCGAGCTGGCCGGTGACGACTGAACCACCCTCGGTCGCGCTGGTACTGACCCGTGCCTCCGCCACCGGGGCATCGTTGCTGCCGGTGACTGTCAGGTGCAGCTCCTGGGTAGTCATCGCACCGTATTCGTCGGTGATGGTCACCGGCACCACCAGTTCCTGAGTCTCGCCCTCGGCCAGGTAGTCATAGCTGCCCTCGCCGGGATCGAAGCGGTAGCTGCCGTCAGGTGACAGCTCGAAGCCGGCGGGCAGCTCCGCGTCCTCGGGCACCGAGAAGGTCAGGCTGGCGCCGGCATCCGCATCGGTCGCCTCGAGCTGGCCGGTAACGACCGCGCCCTCCTCGGTCGCCTCGGTAGCGACCCGAGCCTCGGCCACCGGGGCGTCATTGCTCCCGGTCACTGTCAGGTGCAGCTCCTGGG
>CAZVIG010000263.1:0-3842 GCA_964627395.1 uncultured Sedimenticola sp. | reverse complement strand
ATCCAGGCGGAACAGGCGGTGCTCGGCGGCCTGATGCTGGACAACTCGGCCTGGGACCAGGTGGCCGACCAGCTCGGCGCGGACGACTTCTACCGCCGCGAGCACCAGCTCATCTTCCGCGCCATGACCGCGCTGGCCGAGGCGGATCAGCCGCTGGACGTGGTGACCCTGGCCGAAGAGCTCGAACGGCGCGGCGAGCTGAACGATGTGGGCGGACTGCCCTATCTGGGCGGGCTGGCCAACGACACCCCCAGCGCCGCCAACGTGGCCGCCTATGCGCGCCTGGTGCGCGAGCAGTCGGTGATGCGCCAGCTCATCAAGGTGGGCAACCGCATCGCCGAGAGCTGCTACCGGCCCGAGGGGCGCAAGGTGGATCAACTGCTGGACGAGGCGGAGAACCAGGTGTTCCAGATCGCCGAGCAGCAGGCCAAGGGGCGCAGCGGCTTCCGGCCGATCAAAACCTTGCTCACCGACACAGTCAACCGCATCGAAGAGCTGTTCGCCAGCGGCAGCGCCATGACCGGCCTGCCCACCGGCTTCGACGACTTCGACGCCAAGACCTCCGGCCTGCAGAAGTCGGATCTGATCATCGTCGCTGGCCGTCCTTCCATGGGCAAGACCACCTTCGCCATGAACATCGCCGAGAACGTGGCCATCAGCTCCGGCCTGCCGGTGGCCATCTTCTCCATGGAGATGCCGGGCGAACAGCTCACCATGCGCATGATCTCCTCGCTGGGCCGGATCAATCAGCAGGCGGTGCGCACCGGCAAGCTGGAGGACGACGACTGGCCTCGGGTCACCTCGGCGGTGAGCCTGCTGCAGCAGGCCAAGCTGTTCATCGACGACACCCCGGCACTGACCCCCGGCGAGCTGCGCGCCCGCTGCCGGCGCCTGATGAAGGAGCATGGCCAGCTCGGCCTGGTGGTGGTGGACTACCTGCAACTGATGCAGGCCCCCGAGGCGGGGGAGAACCGCACCAACGAGATCTCCGCCATCTCGCGCGGCCTCAAGACGCTGGCCAAGGAACTCAACGTCCCGGTGATCGCCCTCTCGCAGCTCAACCGCTCCCTGGAGCAGCGCCCCAACAAGCGCCCCGTGATGTCCGACCTGCGCGAGTCCGGCGCCATCGAACAGGACGCCGACCTGATCGTCTTCATCTACCGCGACGAGGTGTACAACGAGGACTCGCCGGACAAGGGCAAGGCCGAGATCATCATCGGCAAGCAGCGCAACGGCCCCATCGGCACCGTGACGCTCACCTTCCAGGGTCAGTACACCCGCTTCGACAACTATGCCCACGACGTCTACGCCGACGCCGACTACTGAGGCGCCGGCGGCGCGCGCCGACATTGACCTCGGCGCGCTGCGCCACAATCTGGCGGTGGCGCGCGAGCGGGCGCCCGGTCGGCGGGTCATGGCGGTGGTCAAATCGCTCGCCTACGGTCATGGTCTGCTGCCGGTGGCGCATGCCTTGGCCGATGCGGCGGACGCCCTGGCGGTGGCGCGCTGCGAGGAGGGCGCCGCCCTGCGCGAGGCGGGCATCGAGACGCCCCTGGTGGTGCTGGAGGGCTTCAGCTCGCAGGCGGAGCTGGCCCTGGCGCGGCGCCATCGCCTGGTGCCGGTGCTGCACGATCCTCATCAGATCGCCCTGTTGCGCGAGGCCCCCGGGGCCGCACCGCTGCCCTGCTGGGTGAAGTTCGACACCGGCATGCACCGCCTGGGCTTCGACTGGCGCGAGGGGGAGCAGGTGCTCGCGCAACTGAGGGCGCTGCCGCAGCTCCGCATCCAGGGCCTGATGACCCATCTGGCCAATGCCGACGACACCGCCGACCACACCACCGCCGAGCAGCTCCAGCGTCTCGCCACGGTGCCGCGCGACGGCCTGCCGCTGTCGGTGGCCAACTCCGCGGGCATCCTCGGCTGGCCCGACAGCCATGCCGACTGGGTGCGCCCCGGGCTGATGCTGTACGGCGCCTCGCCCCTGCAGGGACACAGTGCTGCACAACTGGGTCTGAAGCCCGTGATGACCCTGAGCGCGCCCCTGATCGCCGTCCGCCCGGTGCGCCGCGGCGAGCGGGTGGGTTACGGCGGCACCTGGGAGGCTCCCGAGGACATGACCCTGGGGGTGGTGGCGATCGGCTATGGCGACGGCTACCCGCGCCATCTGGGAACACAGGGGAAGGTGCGGCTGCATGGCCGCCTGGCGCCGGTGGTGGGACGGGTGTCCATGGACATGATCACCATCGACCTGCGAGGCATCGACGGCGCAGAGGTCGGCGACCGCGCCATCCTGTGGGGCGAGGGCCTGCCGGTGGACCAGGTGGCCGCCTGGGCGGATACCATCCCTTACACCCTCACCTGCGGCGTCACCGAGCGGGTGGCGCGTCATTACATCGATGCCGCAGCCGATGAGTGAACTTCATGCAGCCCTATCGAGCCATGTCGATCCTGCGGGCCCGTGAAGTTGGGGGGCTGGGAGGAGAACCGGGTTCGGGTTCCCCCCTCCTGACCTCCCCCCGCAAGCGGGGGGAGGGACCGTAAAGGTGCTTCTCCGAAACAGTCTGCTGCGCAGCGGCAACGACACCTTGTTTGCTTTTGCAGACAGTGGTGCTGCTTGCGGGGCAGGCCGGGATGGTGCCACGGTGATGGGGAAGGCCGCCAGCTCCTCCCCCACTGGTGGGGGAGGTTGGGAGGGGGAACCGAAACAGGTGCTTCCTCCTCCTGACCTCCGCCCGCCGGCGGGGGGAGAGACCATGCGGCCGTTTTTGCGGAGGTAACGCCATGGCCAAGGCCCCCAAGGTTCAGTACGTCTGCAGCGAATGCGGTGCCAGCCACCCCAAGTGGGCCGGGCAGTGCGCCGACTGCGGTGCCTGGAACACCCTGCAGGAGCAGGCGCCGGCCGCGGCGCAGCCGGCCGGCGGGCGCTTCGCGGGCTATGCGGGGGAAGGAACCGCACAGGTGCGGCGCCTGTCCGAGGTGGCCGCCGAGAGCCAGGCCCGCACCCCCACCGGCCTGGGGGAGCTGGACCGGGTGCTGGGCGGCGGCCTGGTGCAGGGCTCGGTGTCGCTGATCGGCGGCGATCCCGGGATCGGCAAGTCCACCCTGCTGATCCAGGCGATGGCGCTGCTCGCCGAGCAGATGCCGGTGCTGTATGTCAGCGGCGAGGAGTCGGCGGAGCAGATCAGCCTGCGCGCGCGGCGTCTCGGCCTGCCCGGCGAGCGGGTACAGTTGCTCACCGAAACCTGCGTGGAGCGCATCATCGGGCTCGCCCAGCAACACCGCCCGCGGGTGCTGGTGCTCGATTCCATCCAGACCTTCTACACCGAGCAGCTCCAGTCCGCGCCCGGCTCGGTGGCGCAGGTGCGCGAGTCCGCGGCGCGCCTGGTGCGCTTCGCCAAGCAGACCGGCACCAGCCTGTTCCTGGTGGGGCATGTCACCAAGGAGGGGGCGCTGGCCGGCCCGCGGGTGTTGGAGCACATGGTGGACACGGTGCTCTATTTCGAGGGCGAGAGCGGCGGCCCCTTCCGTCTGGTGCGGGCGATCAAGAACCGCTTCGGCGCGGTCAACGAGCTGGGCGTGTTCGCGATGACCGACAAGGGGTTGCGCGAGGTCGCCAACCCCTCGGCCATCTTCCTCTCGCGTCACGAGGACCAGGTGCCGGGCAGCGCCATCCTGGTGACCCGCGAGGGTACCCGGCCGCTGCTGGTGGAGGTGCAGGCGCTGGTGGACCAGAGCCCCCTGGGCAATCCGCGCCGGGTGGCGCTGGGGTTGGAGCAGAACCGGCTCTCCATGCTGCTGGCGGTGCTGCACCGTCACGGCGGCATCGGCATGTACGACCAGGA
>CAZVIG010000262.1:0-3850 GCA_964627395.1 uncultured Sedimenticola sp. | reverse complement strand
TGTGCCCTCTGTGGTGATTCCCCAGGCTACAGCACCTGCTCCATCATGCAGGCGACCGCGAACTGGCCGTCCACCCCTTCCACCGGGGTGCAGCGCAGCACCCGCACCCGGGCGTCCATGGCGGGGGTGATGGCCGAGGGCGGCTCGATGCGGATGCGCAGCAGGGTCTCGGGGGCCACCGCCTGCTCCAGCCACATCAGCAGGCCGCCGCCGCTGAGGTTCTTGACGATGGCGCCCGACTGGCCGCCCTGGCCCTCGATGGTGAAGCGGGCGGGGCAATCGATCTCCATGCGCGGGAAGCGGCGTTGTTCCTTGTAGTCGAGCATCTGGTCCTCCGGTTGCAGACAGCGGGCGCGCGGCCCTCCTGACCCTCTGTGGCGGCCGCTCCCGGAAAGACTTTAGGAACCCGCTTCCAGCCCCCCGGCCGCCCCCTCCTCCGGCTCGCGCCAGCCCTCCAGCAGGGTCATGCAGGCGGCATTGAGCCGGCGCACCCGCTCGGGGCTGCCGGCCTCGTTGTAGCAGCGCAGCTCGGGGGCGTTGCCGGAGGCGCGCAGGTGCACGATCTCGCCGCTGGCGAAGGTGAGCCGCAGGCCGTCGGTACGATCCATGCCCTGCAGGGCGCCCAGCTCCAGGCCGGCGAAGGTCTCCTCGATGAGTTCGGCGCCGCCCTCGGCCAGGGCCTCGATGCGCGCGCGGCTGAGCGCCGGGGGGAAGGCCTTGAGCCGGTCGCTGGCGGTATAGCGCGGCGGCAGGTCCGCCACCAGGCCGGAGAGGCTGCGCCCCTGGCGGCGCGCCAGCATCAGCACCGCGAGCGCCACGATGGCCGCATCCCGGGTCGGCAGCGGCGGCAGCTCGCGGCCGTCGCGCTCGATGGTGTGCCAGGTGAGAAAGCCGCCGTTGGCCTCGTAGCCCACCACGTCGCGCGCCCCCTCCTCGGCGAGGCGCGCCATGCCCTCGATGACGAAGGGCGAACCGATGCGGGTGCGCAGGGTGCGATCGAACCAGCCGCTGGCTTCCAGCACGCTGTTGCTGCTCACCGGCGTGACCACCGCGTCCGCCTGGAGATAGTGGGCGGCGAGCACGCCGAGCACGTCGCCGCGCAGCCATTCGCCGCGCTCGTCGCCGATCAGGGGGCGGTCGCCGTCGCCGTCGGTGGAGACGATGAGGTCGAAGGTGCGCTCCGCCGCCCACTGACGCGCCAGCGCCACGTCCTCGCTGCGCACCGCCTCGGTGTCCACGGGGATGAAGGTGTCGGACTGACCCACCGGCTCGACCACCGCGCCGAGGTTCTCCAGGATCTCGCCCAGCAGCTCGGCGGCCACCGAGGAGTGCTCGTAGAGCAGCACCCGGGCGCCGGCCAGGGCGTCGGGCCGGAAGAAGTCGAGATAGCGGCTCAGATAGGCGCGCCGCGCGGCGCTGTCCACCGCCGGCAGGGCGAAGGGCTCGCGCGCCATGCCCTGATCGTCGAACAGGGTCTTGGGCAGCATCACCACCTGCTCGCGGATCGCCGCCTCGTCGGGCTTGAGGATCTCGCCGTCGGGGCGGTTGAACTTGATGCCGTTGCGGTCGTCCGGGATGTGGCTGCCGGTGACCATCAGGCTGGCGATGCCGCGCCGCAGCCCCAGGTTGGCCACCGCCGGGGAGGGGATGTCGCCGCCGTTGAGCGGCCGGTAGCCGAGGTCGGCGATCGCCTGCAGGCAGGCGGCCATGATGCGCGGCGTGCTGGGACGGAAGTCGCCGCCTACCAGCACCTCGTCGCCGGGATGGATCAGCCCCTGCTTCTCCAGGTGCTGCAGAAAGGCCAGGGTGTAGGCGTAGCAGACACGGTCGGTCATGCACTGTGCCAGGCCGCGCGCGCCGCTGGTGCCGAACACCACGCCGCTGCGCTGCATCAGGTCGGCCACCGCGACCTGCTCGTTCTTCTCGCCCATGCGGTCGATCCGGGTAACTGCGATCTCCGCATTCTAGCCGAAAAAAGGCGCGGCACCTCGCGGCACCGCGCCTGCTGCGGCCAGGTGGCCGATCAGAGCTTCTTCTTCAGTTCCTCGAAGCGTTTCTTCAGGCTGTCGAACAGGCCCTGTTCGGTGCCGCCGCCCTTGGTCGCCTTCTCGATCGCGGCGATGTCTTCATAGAAAGGCTTGAAGGCGTCCTTCTCGCCATAGCCCAGCACCTCGGCCAGTTGCAGTTGGCCGCGGGCCGCGGCGAGCAGGTCGGCCAACTTCTTGGCCTCCTCCGGCTTGCGCTTGGCGTTGGCCGCCAGCGCCTTGGCATCGGCGAGGGCCGCCTCGGCGCGCAGTACCGGCAGCGGGATCACGTGATCCACCACCACCAGGGTGGAGAGCGCGGTCGCCAGCGCGGCCTTGGCCTCCTTCACCTTGCCGTCCTTGATCAGCGGCACCACCGCCTTGATGGCGTCGGGATAGGTGGCCAGCGGCACGTTGACGGTGCGGATCACCACCTCGCTGGCGAGATCGCGCAGCAGCAGCCGGGCATCCTGCACCCGGCCGTCGTCGAGCAGGTCACGCGCCTTGGCGATGGCCTTCTTGACGTCCTCCACCGAACCGGCCAGATCGTGGGTGATCAGGCGCACGTCCAGCGGCGCCAGCGCCAGTTCGGGATAGGCGGTGGTGATCAACTCCAGCTTGCCGATGGCGGTGGCCAGCTCCTCCAGCGCCTGATCCTTGTCGCCCTTATCGAGCGCGCCGATCGCACGGCTGGTGCGGCTCACCGCCGCGATCGCCTCCTGGATGATCTTCTCCCGCTCGTCCGCAGCGCGCTTGTCCACCTGCTGCTGCACCGCCTCCTTCTGGGGTTGCGCCTCGGCCTTCGCCTTCGGCGACTCCGCCGCCATCAGGGGCGCGGCCAGCAGGGCCGACGCCAGGCAGAGGGAAATCCATGGTTTGTTCTTCATGTCGCTTCTCCTGTGTTCATGCCGACACCATGTCGGGTGCCCCTCTTGATCGGGTCGCGCGCAGCCGTTTTCAAGATCGCCTGCAACCTGGATCAATCGTTCCCCGCGACCGAAATGGGGCCATGACACAGACCCGGTGCAGCCGCAGACAGGGCTGCTAGAATCCCGCGAAGGACATTCCTCACCTGCCAGGGAGTCAGCATGAAAACACGCATCCTCTTGAGCTTCGCCCTGCCCCTCCTGATCGCCGGCGTGCAGGCGGAACAAGGCTTCCGCATCATGGACCAGGCCGAGATCGAACAGCACAACCGCGCCATGGCCACCCTGAAGGGGGCGGAGCGCGAGGCCTACCGCAACCGCACCTGGGCCCGGCTGCGCGAGCGCGCCCGCCAGCACGGCTACCTGATGCCCGAGACCCCACCCTGGGCCACCGCGGCGGCGGCCCCGCAGACGATCGAGACCCTGCAGCCCGCAGCCTCTGCGGAACAGCAGAAGGCGACTGCGCCCTCCACCGGAGCCGGCGCCACGCCGACCGCAGAGGCGCAGGCCGGCAGCGAGGCCGCTGCCGGGGCCACGGCGACCGGCATCCCCGCCACCGGGGCAAAAGCCGCTCCCGCCGAGGCGACCGCGACCGCTGCCGAAGCCACCACCGCGACCACCAGCGACGCCGCGGCCCAGGCGTCCGCCGCCAACGAGGCCGCTGCAACGGCCCAACCCCCGACACAGGCTTCGACCTCTGAGGCCAGCCAGCCCGAGGCTGGCACCACGGCCGCCGCAGCCGAGACCGGCAAGGCCAAGGGACAGGCGACGACGGCCACCGCGGAGAAGACCCCCGCCCAGGCAGCCACGGCGACCGCCAGCGGGCAGGAGACCGGCACCAAGACGCCGGCATCCGAAGCGGCAACCACCGCGCCCGGCATGCCGACCCTGGTGGAGAAG
>CAZVIG010000261.1:0-3877 GCA_964627395.1 uncultured Sedimenticola sp. | reverse complement strand
CCCGGCGCCTCCAGCAGCGGCTCGCCGCCGGGGTGAGCGAGACCGAGCTGATGCCCGAGGCCCGTCATCTGCGCGAGGGTCTGGACCTGGCCCGCTTCCGGCGCGACTACCGCCACCTGGGCGCTCCCGCCTACCGCCGCGTGGTGGAGACCATCGACCGGCGCATCGCCCGTTCGCCCCTCTACGCCTCGCCCTGACGCCGTTCGGCGCAAATGCCCTAGATTCCCCAATTTTCCGATCCGCTCAAGTTTCCGCCAGCGGCGCCGTTAGCGCAGTCACACCCCGTGACGCTACGAGAGAGTTGGTTATGAGGCTGATGAGCATGAACGAACGTAAACGACCGCCGGTCCCCCTGCGCACCCTGGGCGAACGCCTGCGCTACTGCCGGCGGCAGATGGGCTGGACACAGGAACAACTGGCGGTCCAGGCGGGCACCAACCAGGCGGTGATCCAGAAGATCGAGAACGGCAAGAGCCTGCGGCCGCGCAAGATCGACGAGATCGCCGCGGTGCTGGAGGTCAATCCCGCCTGGCTGATGTTCGGCGACGAGAAGGCCACCCCGCTGACCGACGACGCACGCGAGGTGGCGGAGCTGTGGATGTCGCTGCCGGAGCACGACCGGCGCCAGGTGCTGGAACAGATCCGCCGCCTGGCAGGGCGCACCCAGTGAACTCAGCCCGCCGGCAGCACCCGCAGGGTGAAGGCCTTCAGATAGGCGGTCTCTGGAATCGCCGGATGCACCGGATGGTCCGGTCCCTGCTGACCGGACTCCAGCAGCTGCAGGAAACGGTCGCCGTGACGTGCGGCCTGCTGCACGGTGCGCAGCAGGTGATCCCGGTCCATGTGGAAAGAACAGGACGCCGTCACCAGCAGTCCCTCCCTCGTCGTTAGCGCCAGCGCCGCCTCGTTGAGGCGGCGGTAGGCCAGCGCGCCCGCCTTCAGGTCGCGGCGCCGCTTGACGAAGGCGGGCGGGTCCAGCACCACCACGTCGAAGCGCTCGCCGTCCGCCTTCAGGCGGCGCACCACCTCGAACACGTCGCCCTGCAGGCCGCTCACCCGGTCGGCCACTCCGTTGAGCGCCGCATTCCGCGCCACCCCCTCCAGGGCAGCGGCGGAGGCGTCCACGCACAGCACCTCGCGCGCGCCCGCGACCGCGGCACGCACCCCCCAGGCACCCACATAGCTGCACAGGTCCAGCATCCGGCGCCCGGCCACATGGGGCATCAGACGGTCGCGGTTTGCCGCCTGGTCGAAGAACCAGCCGGTCTTCTGCCCCTCGACCGGCGACACCTCGAAGCGGCAGCCGCCCTCGCGCACCTCCAGCCGCGAAGGCACCTCGCCGAAGGCCGGCTCCACATAACGCTCCAGCCCCTCCAGCTCGCGCACGCTGCTGTCGTTGCGCCACAGCAGGGAGGCGGGATCCAGCACCTTGCGCAGGGCCTCGGCGATCTCGTCGCGCAGCGCCTCCATGCCGGCGGTACCGATCTGCGCCACCAGATGGTCGCCATAGCGATCCACCACCAGGCCCGGCAGCAGGTCGCCCTCGCCGAACGCCAGCCGGTAGTACGGCTCGGCATACCACTGCCGGCGCAGCCCCAGCGCCACCTTCAGGCGATGCACCAGCAGCGAGCGGTCCACCGGGCGCTCGCGGTCGCGGCTGAGCAGGCGCGCGCAGATCAGGGAGTTGGGATTGACGTAGCCGTGTCCCAAAAAGCGCCCGCGGGCGTTCTCGATGACCACCGGCTGACCGGGCGTCAGCCCCTTGAGCGGGGTGGCATCCACGTCCACCTCGTTGGAATAGACCCACAGATGGCCGGCACGCAGGCGGCGGTCCTGATTGGGCTTGAGTCGCAGCATGGCGGCTTGCATGGCGGGCTCCGGTGCCGGAAGGGAGCGGCAGGGTATCAGAAGCTCAATGCCAGTTGCAGCACCGCGGCATCGCGCAGGGTGTTGCTGTCGGCCAGCTCGCGCGTCCAGGCGACGCCTAGAGACAGGGCCAGGAGACCGGACGACCAGGCGGTCTCGCTCCAGCCCGCCTCCAGCTTCACCAGCCCGGCCAGCTCGAAACGCCCCGCCGAGGCGTCCGCCGGACGCCCCTGCTCCAGACGCTCCACCCGGTGCCGCGGATTGGTCTCCTGCGGCGCCGCATCGTGAACCGCCTGTCCCGCATCCGCCGCGAGCAGCGCCAGCAGGCCGCCCAGCAGCATCTCCAGGCCCCGACCCCCTCCCACGCCTTGCATTTCAGTGCCCCGTGTCGCCCTCCAATAATTGTTAATGATATGCGTTCGCATTTATGGGCAAGCCGAAAGCCCGCGCCAGTATCGGGGATTGGACTCAGGCGCGCCGCCGGGCATGCAACCTGGCTGCCACCACCGCCAGCCAGGCGAGCAGATAAAGGCTGTAGATCACCGCCATCCAGCCGGGCATGCTCAGCCCCAGGAAGGACCACTGGATCTCCTCGCAGAAGCCGGTGGGCTGGAACACCGCCGGCCACCAGGCGTCCAGGGGCGCCCAGGCGGGAAAGTCGGCCAGATAACTGCAGCTGAGGTCCAGTTCGCCGAGCTGGATGCCGACATGGCGCAGCGCCAGCCACAGCCCCCAGGCGGCGGAGGCCGCCCACAGCGCCAGCGCCGCCCAGCGTAGGAGTGCCAGACGCGGCGCCACCGCCCCCAGCAGTCCCGCCAGCAGGATGCCGGCCACCGCGGTGCGCTCATAGACGCACAGCACGCAGGGGTCCAGCCCCAGGCCGTACTGGAAATAGAGCGCGGCCAGCTCCAGGCCCAGCGCGGTGCCCGCCAGCAGCAGCCAGGGCCAGCGCCTGAGGGGCAGTTCAGCGAGCATCTTCCACCTCCCCGCGGCGCCATCCGCAGCCCCTCGACCCGGCACCTGCCTCCAGTTGCTCCCATCTACGGAAATGCGACCCGGGTAAATGGACAAGAAACCGTTGACGCAGCGCTGCAGGCCATCTCGAAAAAACAACTTTACTGCCCCTCCCCCGCCTGCGGGGAAGGCCGGGAGGAGGACAGCGCATAGAGGTAGCGCGAGCGGTTTTTTCAGGCATCCGGCTAGAGCCGCACGTCGGGGTCGAAGGTGTTGCAGGCCTCCAGAGTACCCGCCTTGTAGCCGCGCGTGAACCAGCGCACCCGCTGCTCCGAGGTGCCGTGGGTGAAGGCATCGGGCGAGACCCGTCCCATGGCCTCGCGCTGCAGGCGGTCGTCGCCGATGGCGTTGGCCGCGGTCAGGCCCTCCTCGATGTCGCCCGGCTCCAGCATCTTGCGTTGCGCATCGGCGTAGTGGGCCCAGATGCCGGCATAGCAGTCGGCCTGCAGCTCCAGGCGCACCGAGAGGCGGTTGCCCTTCACCTTGCCGAGACGCATCCGCGCCTGCTGCACCTTGGCGGAGGTGCCCAGCAGGTTCTGCACATGGTGGCCGACCTCGTGCGCCACCACATAGGCCTGGGCGAAGTCGCCCGGCGCCCCGTGGCGGCGCGCCAGCTCGTCGAAGAAGCTCAGGTCGAGATAGACCTTCTGATCGCCGGGGCAGTAGAAAGGCCCCATGGCGGCACGGCCGGTGCCGCAGGCGGAGGGAATGGCGCCGCGATAGAGCACCAGACGCGGTTCGACGTAATCCCTGCCCTGCTCGGCCAGGAGGCGCTTCCAGGTGTCCTCGGTATCGGCCAGGATGGTGGCGACGAAGGCCTTCTGCTCCTTCTCCGCCGCGGTCTCCTGCACCGGCCCGGAAGAGGGGGCGGGCGCGGTGGACACACCGGCGCCGCCCAGCAGGGCGCCCAGATTGCCGCCGCCGAAGAATACCCAGGCGCCGATCGCCACCACCGCCAGGAGGGTGCCCTTGGGCCCCAGGAAGCGCAGCACCAGCG
>CAZVIG010000260.1:0-3898 GCA_964627395.1 uncultured Sedimenticola sp. | reverse complement strand
CTGCTGGGGCTTCGTGCCCGAGGAGAACCTGGTGGGCAAGGCCTTCCTGATCTGGTTCAGCCTCGACTGGGAGCGTCCCGGCATCATCGCCTGGGATCGCATCGGCACCCTGGTGCATTGATAATTGCCGCAGATGGGGGAAGAATGGCCACACGAAACCCGATGATCGAGGATGTTTCCCATGCCTGAGCCGTACAATCGACCGGATCGCCAGCGGGGTATGACCCTGATCTCCTGGATGATCGTGATCGGGATCGCCCTCTTCTTCGCCCTGATCGGCATCAAGATGGTGCCCACCTATCTGGAGAACTTCGCCATCAAGAAGGTGTTGGAGAACATCCAGCACGACCGTTCGGTGCGCGACATGTCGCGTCAGCAGCTCAAGAACACCCTCATGAAGCGTTTCCGCATCAACGGGGTGTACGAGTTCGACCGCGACAACATCCAGGTCAAGAAGACCAAGCAAGGCAAGAAGATCCTCATCGACTACGAGGTGCGCAAGCCCATTGCAGGCAACGTCTCGGTGGTGATGAGCTTCTCCGAGAGCACCACCCTGCCGCAATGATCTCCCGCCTGCAGCGGCGCCTCGGCTACCGCTTCTCGGACACCGGCCTGCTGCTGCGCGCGCTCACCCACCGCAGCGCCGGCGCGGACAACAACGAACGCCTGGAATTCCTGGGCGACGCCATTCTCGGCTGCGAGACCGCCGACTGGCTCTACCACCACGTGGAGCGCGGCGACGAGGGCCAGCTCAGCCGCATGCGTGCCCATCTGGTGAAGCGCGAGACCCTGGCCGAGATCGCGCGCGAACTGGAGCTGGGGCAGATCCTGCGCCTGGGGCCGGGCGAGCTGCGCAGCGGCGGTCAGAACCGCGACTCCATTCTCGCCGACGCGGTGGAGGCGATCATCGCCGCGGTGTACCTGGACGGTGGCATGGAGGCGGCGCGCGCCCTGGTGCGCCGGCTGCTCGGCGCCCGTCTGGAGCAGGCCGAACAGGTCTTGCAGGAGAAGGACCCCAAGACCCGGCTGCAGGAGTTCCTGCAGGCGCGCCGCCTGCCGCTGCCGCGCTACGAGGTGGAGCGGATCGAGGGCGACCCCCATCGTCAGCAGTTCACCGTGAGCTGCAGCGTGGAGGGCCTGGACACCGTGGCGCAGGGGCAGGGCGGCAGCCGGCGCAAGGCGGAGCAGGCGGCGGCGCGCGCCTTTCTGGAGACCCTGGACGATGCCTGAGGAAAAGACCCACAGCGGCATGGTGGCCCTGGTAGGAAGGCCCAATGTGGGCAAGTCCACGCTGCTCAACCGGCTGCTGGGCCAGAAGCTGGCGATCACCTCGCACAAGCCGCAGACCACGCGCCACCGCATCCTGGGGATCCGCACCCGCGAGGACGGGCAGATCGTCTATATCGACACCCCTGGCATCCATGACCGCGGCCGCCAGGCGATGAACCGCTATCTCAACCGCGCCGCCCACACCGCGCTGCAGGAGGTGGATCTGGTGCTGTTCGTGGTCCAGGCGTTGGTCTGGAACCGCGAGGACCAGCTCGTCCTGGACGCCATCCGCCAGGCCGGGGTGCCGGCGATGGTGGCGGTCAATAAGGTGGACACGGTGAAGCCGCGCGAACGCCTGTTGCCCTATCTCGCCGAACTGGGGCAGCGTCACGACTTCGTGGAGGTGGTGCCGGTCTCGGCGAAAGAGGGCACCCAGGTGGAGGTGCTGGACTCCCTGGTGCTGCAGCAGCTTCCCGAGGGCGGTCCCATCTATCCCGAGGATCAGATCACCGACCGCCCGGAGCGCTTCTTCGCCGCCGAGATCCTGCGCGAGCAGATCATCCGCCGCTATCACGAGGAGTTGCCCTATGCGGTGACGGTGGAGATCGAGCGCTTCGAGGAGGAGCCGGGACGCTATGTGATCGGCGCGGTGATCTGGGTGGAGCGGGAGAGCCAGCGCGGCATCCTGCTGGGCCGCGGCGGCCAGGCGATGAAGGAGGCGGCCAGCGCGGCGCGCCGCAACATGGCCGAGTTCTTCGACACCCGGGTGCACCTGGACGTCTGGATCAAGGTCAAGAAGAGCTGGTCCAGCGACGAGAACAGCCTGGCGCAACTGGGCTATTCCGACTGACGGGACGCATGCAGCCGCTGCAGCCCGCCTATGTCCTGCACAGCCGGCGTTTCCGGGAGTCCAGCCTGGTGGTGGAGCTGATCACCCCGACGCTGGGTCGCCATGCGGTGCTGGCCAAGGGCGCCCTCGGCGGCAAGGGCCGGCGCGCCGCCCTGCTGCAGCCCTT
Organism: uncultured Sedimenticola sp.; assembly: GCA_964627395.1. Lineage (GTDB taxonomy): Bacteria > Pseudomonadota > Gammaproteobacteria > Chromatiales > Chromatiaceae > MONJU. The sequence goes on along the minus strand of CAZVIG010000260.1, from coordinate 1,613 downwards.
CGTGCCGTTGCTGCTGGACTGGCGGGGGCGCGGCGAGCTGCCGGTGCTGACCGACTGCGAGTCCGCCGGCGCGGCGCACGGCCTGGCCGGGCCGGCGCTGTATTGCGGCCTCTATGTCAACGAGCTGGTGCTGCGCCTGTGCGATCGCGGCGACCCCCACAGCACCCTGTTCCCGGTGTATGCCGCCTGCATTGGCGAGCTGGCCGGGTCGCCGCCGGAGAATGCCGCCCTGGAGCCGGTGCTGCGCCGCTTCGAGCTGTGCCTGCTGGAGGAACTGGGAGTCGGCCTGGAGCTGGAACGGGACCACCGCGGGCAGGCCATCGACCCGCACAGGCGCTATGATTACCGCCTCGACGAAGGCGCCGTGCCGGTGACGGGCGCCGAGGCCGGCTATGCGGGCGCCACCCTGCTGGCGCTGGCGCGCGGCCGCTTCGATGCCGCCGCGCAGCGGCACGAGGCCCGCCGGCTGATGCGCAGCGTCATCGACGCCAGGCTGGGCGGACGCCCCCTGCGCAGCCGCGAACTGTTTCGACCGACCAGGACCACGCCATGAATCAGCACCGCCTTCTCGGCGTCAACATCGATCACGTCGCCACCATCCGCCAGGCACGCGGCACCCGCTATCCCGAGCCCATCCAGGCGGCGCTGGTGGCGGAGCAGGCGGGAGCGGACGCCATCACCCTGCACCTGCGCGAGGACCGGCGCCACATCCAGGACCGGGACGTGCGGATGCTGATCGATATCCTGCAGACCCGCATGAACCTGGAGATGGCCGCCACCCAGGAGATGCTGGGCATCGCCCGCGAGGTACGGCCCGCCGACTGCTGCCTGGTGCCGGAGCGGCGCGAGGAACTCACCACCGAGGGCGGTCTGGACGCCGCCGCCCAGGTGGACTATCTGCGCGACTATTGCGGCGAGCTGGCCGAGGCGGGGGTGCGGGTGTCGCTGTTCATCGACGCCGACGAACGCCAGCTCGAGGCGGCAGCCGAGATCGGTGCCCCGGTGGTGGAAATCCACACCGGTCACTATGCCGACGCCCGCGACCCGGACCGCCGCCAGGCGGAGCTGGCGCGCATCGCCCATGCCGCGCTCTACGGCCAGCGCATGGGGCTGCAGGTGAACGCCGGCCACGGCCTGGACTATCACAATGTCCAGGCGGTGGCGGCGATCGAGGGGCTGCGGGAGTTCAACATTGGCCACAGCATCGTGGCGCGCGCCCTGTTCAGCGGCTTCGCCGAGGCGGTGCGCGAGATGAAGCGGCTGATTCAGTCGGCCTGAGTCAGCGGACCGGCCTCCGCCAGCAGGCGGTTCGCCTCCTGCTGTACCCGCGCCAGGGCGATCCCCGAGGCATCGCGGTCGCGTGCGGCGGCGGCGCCCTCCAGCGCCTCCAGGGCCTCCAGCAGCGCGGGGGTGCAGCAGATCGCCGCGCTTCCCTTCAGGCGGTGCGCCACGCGCCACAGATCCTGCCACCGGCCGGCATCGAAGTCGCCGGTAAGGCGCTGCACCGTGTCGGGCAGCTCTTCGAGCAGCGCCCCCAGGAGCTGGCGCATGGTCGCCTCGCTGCCCGCTACCCGCAGCGCGGCCTCGGGGTCGTGCACCGGCCGGTGGCAGGA
>CAZVIG010000259.1:0-3898 GCA_964627395.1 uncultured Sedimenticola sp. | reverse complement strand
TGCTGCACGGCAACCGCACCTATCTGATGGAAGACCCCGACGGCCAGATCATCGAGACGCATTCCATCTCCGCCGGGCTGGACTATCCCGGCGTGGGGCCGGAGCACGCCTGGCTCAAGGACAGCGGTCGTGCCAGCTATGTGGCGGTCACCGACGAGGAGGCGCTGGACGCCTTCCATCGCCTGACCCGGACCGAGGGCATCATCCCGGCATTGGAGTCCAGCCACGCGGTGGCCCAGGCGATCAAGATGGCGCCGGAGATGGACCGCGACGCCATCCTGCTGGTGAATCTCTCCGGGCGCGGAGACAAGGACATGCACACCGTGGCCGCACGGGAGGGGCTGAAGCTGTGAGCCGTATCGCAAGCCGATTCGAGACCCTGCGCGCCCAGGGGCGCAAGGCGCTGGTGCCCTTCGTCACCGCCGGCGATCCGCAGCCGGCGGTCACGGTGCCGCTGATGCACACCCTGGTGGAGCACGGTGCGGACATCATCGAGCTGGGGGTGCCCTTCTCCGACCCCATGGCCGACGGGCCGGTGATCCAGCGCGCCAGCGAGCGCGCCCTGGCGCACCATACCTCGCTGCACGACGTGCTGGAGATGGTGCGCACCTTCCGCCAGGACGATTCCGACACCCCGGTGGTGCTGATGGGCTATCTCAACCCCATCGAGGCGATGGGCTATGGCGCCTTTTCCGAGCAGGCGGCGCAGGCCGGCGTGGACGGGGTGCTGACCGTGGACATTCCGCCGGAGGAGGGTGACGACTTCCTGCCGGTGCTGCGCGAACAGGGCATAGACCCCATCTATCTGCTGGCGCCCACCAGCACCCCGGAACGCATCCGCCAGCTCACCGCCGCGGCCAGCGGCTTCGTCTATTACGTTTCGCTCAAGGGCGTGACCGGCGCCGGCAACCTGGATCTGCAATCGGTGGCCGACAAGATGCGCGAGATCCGCGCCGCCACCGACCTGCCCGTGGGCGTGGGCTTCGGGATCAAGGACGCCGAGACCGCGCGTGCCATGGGCGGGCTCGCCGACGCGGTGGTAGTGGGCAGCGCCATCGTGTCGCGGGTGGAGCGGCATGCCGATGACCCGCAGGCCATTCTCGCCAGCGTGGGGGCCTTCGTCGGCGAGATCCGACAGGCCCTGGATCAGGGGTAGGCGGGCCAGTCCTGCTGAAGCCTTCCCATGAGGTTCGGGACATCCTCGGCCGTGGGAGGCCCTTCGGGGCCGACGAACGGACCGAAGCGGGCCGATCATCGGCAGTCTGTTAGAATCGCCGCTTGATACCGTATCTTCTCGATCGATAAAGAAAATCCTCCATGAGCTGGTTCGAAAAACTGATGCCCAGCCGCATTCGCACCGAAGGCGGCAACAAGAAGACGGTCCCCGAAGGGCTCTGGACCAAGTGTCCGAGCTGCAGCGCGGTGCTCTACCGTGCCGAGGTGGAACGCAACCTGGACGTCTGCCCCAAGTGCTCGCACCACAACCGCATCGGTGCGCGCCGCCGGCTGGACATCTTCCTCGACGCCGAGCCGCGCGAGGAGATCGGCGCCGATCTGGAGCCCGCCGACCCGCTGAAATTCAAGGACAGCAAGAAATACAAGGACCGCATCGCCGCGGCGCAGAAGAAGACCGGCGAGAAGGACGCTCTGGTGGCGATGCGCGGCCAGCTCGACGGCCGCGACCTGGTGGCCTGCGCCTTCGAATTCGGCTTCATGGGCGGTTCCATGGGCTCGGTGGTGGGCGAGCGTTTCGTGCGCGCGGTCAACCGCGCCATGGAGGACGCCTGCCCGCTGGTCTGCTTCTCGGCCAGCGGCGGGGCGCGCATGCAGGAATCCCTGTTCTCCCTGATGCAGATGGCCAAGACCTCGGCCGCGCTCAACCGCTTGGCGCGGCGCGGCCTGCCCTTCATCTCGGTGATGACCGATCCCACCATGGGCGGCGTCTCCGCCAGCCTCGCCATGCTGGGCGACATCAACATCGCCGAGCCCAAGGCGCTGATCGGCTTCGCCGGCCCGCGGGTGATCGAGCAGACGGTGCGCGAGAAACTGCCGGAAGGCTTCCAGCGTTCCGAGTTCCTGCTGGAGAAGGGCGCCATCGACCTGATCGTGGACCGGCGCGAGATGCGCGAGCGTATCGGCAACCTGCTGGGCATGCTCACCGCGCGGACCGGGGCGGCGTGAAGCGGCGATCCCCGGGACTCTGAAGCCATAGCCGGATCAGTGAACGGCAGGCGCACCCTCGCCGAATGGCTGGAGTACCAGTCCCGGCTCCATCCCCGCGAGATCGAACTGGGGCTGGAACGCATCCATACCGTATGGAATGCCCTGGGCGCACCGCGGCCCGCGCCGCGGGTGATCAGCGTCGCCGGCACCAACGGCAAGGGCTCCACCGTCGCCTTCCTCGAGGCTATGCTGGAGGCGGCCGGATACCGCACCGGCTGCTATACATCGCCCCATCTGCTGCGCTACAACGAACGCATCCGCATCGCCGGCAGGCCGGTGGACGACGAGCTGCTGTGCGATGCCTTCGAGCGCATCGAGGCGGCGCGCGGCGAGGTGCCGCTCACCTATTTCGAATTCGGCACCCTGGCCGCCTTTCTGTGCATGGCTGGGGCCGGCCTCGACGTGGCGATCCTGGAAGTGGGACTGGGTGGCCGCCTGGACGCAGTGAACCTGCTGGATGCCGATGTGGCCGTAATCACCGGTATCGCCCTGGACCATACCGACTGGCTGGGTGAGGACCTGGAGCAGATCGGCCGCGAGAAGGCCGGCATCGCCCGCGCCGGGCGGCCGCTGGTGTATGCGGCGACGGAGATGCCCGACAGCATCGCCGAGGTGGCGCGCGAGACAGGCGCCGCCCTGCACCGGCTGGGCCGGGACTACGAATATCGCCACACCGGTGGCGGCTGGGAATGGCGCATGGGGGCGCGCCTGCGCAGCGGCCTGCCGTTGCCGGCGATGCGCGGCGAGGCGCAGTTGCGGAATGCCGCCGGCGCCTTGGCGGCCCTGGCGCTGCTGCCGGAGGTGTCGGTGTCGCAGGCGGCGGTGCGCAGCGGCCTGCTCGCGGCCCGGGTGCCCGGCCGGTTCGAGGTGCGCCAGCGCGGCTGTCCCTGGGTGCTGGACGTGGCGCACAATCCCCAGGCGGCGGCGGTACTGGCGGCGCAGCTCGCCGAGCGACCGTTGCAGGGCCGGCGCCATGCGGTGGTGGGCATGCTCGCGGACAAGGCGATCGGCGAGGTGCTGGCGACCCTGGCGCCCCGGGTGGATCGCTGGCATCTGCTGGATCTGGCCGCGACGCCGCGCGGCGCCTCGGCGGAAACGCTGCGCGAGGCGCTGCCGCCGGCCGCGCGCGGCGCCGCCGACTGCTGGGCCGACCTGGGGCAGGGGCTCTCCGCCCTGGAGCCCACCCTGGGGCCGCAGGACGAGGTGCTGGTGTTCGGCTCCTTCGTCACCGTCGGGCAGGCCATGCAGTGGTTGGGGGAGGCCGACACGGCAGCGGCCACGCACAGCGGTTAACATCGGGATCCGGATTCCTCGCAGCGGGGTAGGCAGCACAGTGGACGAACAGCTCAAGAAACGCATGGTGGGGGCGGCGGTGCTGGCGGCCCTGGCGGTGATCTTCGTGCCCATGTTGCTGGAGTCGCCGGCGCCGGAGAAGGAGCCGACCCTGGTGAAGATTCCGCCGGCGCCGCCGGCGCGACCCTTCGAGTCGGAACTGCTGCGCGAGCCGGTGCCCGCCCCGGCGCCTACCAGACCGCCTCTGGCCGCGGCCCCGGAGAAGCCGGCGCCCGCCGAGCCGCCCAAGGCCGCCCGCCCGGCCCCGGCCACATCGCAAGGATCGCCTCCGAAGCCGCCGCCCAAGGCCGCTCCGGCCTCGCCCCGGGTGGGTCTGCCGGCC
>CAZVIG010000258.1:0-3909 GCA_964627395.1 uncultured Sedimenticola sp. | reverse complement strand
TCGGAGGTGGGCACGCGGAAGGCCATGCCGGTGAGCTTGCCGTTCAGCTCGGGCAGCACCACGCCCACAGCCTTGGCGGCGCCGGTGGAGGACGGGATGATGTTCTCCAGGATGCCGCGACCGCCGCGCCAGTCCTTCATGGAGGGGCCGTCCACGGTCTTCTGGGTGGCGGTGGCGGCGTGCACGGTGGACATCAGGCCGCGCTTGATGCCCCAGTTGTCGTGCAGCACCTTGGCCACGGGAGCCAGGCAGTTGGTGGTGCAGGAGGCGGCGGACACGATGGCCTGGCCGTCGTAGGTCTCGTGGTTGACGCCGTACACGAACATCGGGGTGCCGTCCTTGGAGGGGGCGGACATCACCACCTTGGGGGCGCCGGCGTCGATGTGCTTCTGGCAGGTCTCGGCGGTGAGGAAGAAGCCGGTGCATTCCAGCACCAGGTCCACGCCGATGTCGCCCCAGGCCAGGTTGGCGGGATCGCGCTCGGCGGTCAGGCGGATGGTCTTGCCGTTCACCACCAGGTTGCCGCCCTCGGCCTTCACCTCGCCCTGGAAGCGGCCGTGCACCGAGTCGTACTTGAGCATGTACGCCAGGTAGTCGGCGTCCAGCAGGTCGTTGATGCCGACCACTTCGAGGTCGTCGGAGAAGTCCTGCGCGATGGCGCGGAAGGCCATGCGGCCGATGCGGCCGAAGCCGTTGATACCAACTTTGATCGTCATGTCGTTGCTCCTCAACTCTGTCAGTCTTGGTTCTGGATACTGCAGGGCGCCCGGGACTGCCGGGCGCCGGGATCAGGTCAGCCGCACACGTCCTCGATGGCCTTGACCACGTTCTCCACGGTGAAGCCGAATTCCTTGAACAGCTGATCGGCCGGCGCGGACTCGCCGAAGGTGTCGATGCCCACGATGCGGCCGTTGCAGCCGGCGTACTTCCACCAGCCTTCGGTACAAGCGGCCTCGACCACCACGCGGTTCTGCACCGAGGAGGGCAGCACCGACTCGCGGTAGGCCTCGTCCTGCTGGTCGAACACATTGGTGGACGGCATGGAGACGACACGCACCTTCTTGCCGCTGGCCTCGGCCGCCTTCAGCGCCAGGTCCACCTCGGAACCGGTGGCGATCACGATGCAGTCGGGGGTGCCGTCGCAGTCGCGCAGCACATAGGCGCCGCGGGCGATGTTGGCGATCTGCTCCGGGGTGCGCTCGATGAAAGGCAGCCCCTGGCGCGAGAACACCAGGCTGGTGGGGCCGCCGGTGTATTCGATGGCAGCGCGCCAGGCGACCGCGGTCTCGACGGTGTCGCAGGGGCGCCAGGTGTGCATCCGCGGCACCATGCGCAGGGTCGGGATCTGCTCCACCGGCTGGTGGGTGGGACCGTCTTCGCCGAGGCCGATGGAATCGTGGGTGAAGACGAAGATCGAGCGGATCTTCATCAGCGCCGCCATGCGGATGGCGTTGCGCGCATACTCCGAGAACATCAGGAAGGTGGCGCCGAAGGGGATCCAGCCGCCGTGCAGGGCGATGCCGTTCATGATGGCGGCCATGCCGAACTCGCGCACCCCGTAGTTGACGTAGTTGGCGTGCGGGTTGCCCTTGCGCATCGGCCGGTGACCGGACCACTCGGTGAGGTTGGAGCAGCCCAGGTCGGCGGAGCCGCCGAACAGCTCCGGCAGCGCCGCGGCATAGGCCTCGATGGAGGCCAGGGAGGCCTGACGGGTGGCCTTCTTTTCCTTCTTCTCGTTGCACTCGGCGATGAAGGCCTCGGCCTTCTCGGCCCAGTCGGCGGGCAGCTCACCGGCCATGCGGCGGCGGAACTCGGCCGCCAGCTCGGGATAGGCCTGCTCGTAGGCGGCGAACTTCTCTTCCCAGGCGGACTGGGCGGCGGCGCCCTTCTCGCGCGCATCCCAGCCCTTGTAGATCTCCTCGGGCACCTCGAAGGGGCCGTACTTCCAGCCCAGGGCCTCCTTGGTGAGGGCCACCTCGTCCTCGCCCAGCGGCGCGCCGTGGCAGGCGTGGGAGCCGGCCTTGTTGGGCGAGCCGTAGCCGATGGTGGTCTTGCAGCAGATCATGGAGGGCTTGTCGGTGACCGCCTTGGCCTCCTCGATCGCCTTGTTGACCGCGTCGGCGTCATGGCCGTCCACGTCGCGCACCACGTGCCAGCCGTAGGCCTCGAAGCGCTTCGGGGTGTCGTCGGCGAACCAGCCCTCGACGTGGCCGTCGATGGAGATGCCGTTGTCGTCCCAGAAGCAGATCAGCTTGCCCAGGCCCAGGGTGCCGGCCAGGGAGCAGGCCTCGTGGGAGATGCCCTCCATCAGGCAGCCGTCGCCCAGGAACACATAGGTATGGTGATCGACGATGGTGTGACCCTCACGGTTGAACTCCGCCGCCAGGGTGGCCTCGGCGATCGCCATGCCCACCGCGTTGGTGATGCCCTGCCCCAGGGGGCCGGTGGTGGTCTCCACGCCGGGGGTGTAGCCGTACTCGGGGTGACCCGGGGTCTTGGAGTGGAGCTGGCGGAAGTTCTTGAGGTCGTCGATGCTCAGGTCGTAGCCGGTCAGGTGCAGCAGCGAATAGATCAGCATGGAGCCGTGGCCGTTGGACAGCACGAAGCGATCACGGTCCGGCCACTTGGGGTCGTTGGGGTTGTGCTTGAGGTGGTCGTTCCACAGCACTTCGGCGATATCCGCCATCCCCATGGGGGCACCGGGATGTCCCGAGTTGGCCTTCTGGACGGCGTCCATACTCAACGCGCGAATGGCGTTGGCGAGCTCTCTGCGTGAGGGCATGGGTCTCTCCTGTCAAAGACGAAAAAGATTCTTTCCCGGCCTCCCGGTCACGAAAGGCTGCAAGGATTGGAAAATTCAATCGCTGTCCGGCCACCCTGTTCCCCGCGGAGCAGGTCGCCACGGCCGACCGGCTGGACGAAAAATGGTGCCGTATTCTCGCTCAGGGGCTGGGAGTGGGCAAGACAGGATTCACGGAATATTCCGATGCACCCATAAGGGTGCCGGAAAAACGTCATTAACCCGGGCGCAAGCTCCTGTTTTGAAAGTTGTTTGTCCGAATCTTCCCGGCTATTCGTCGCGCCACTTGATGGAACAGCCCATGCTGGGGATCTGCTCCTCGGGCCCGCGGCCCGTCTCGGCCACCTGTTTCATCGCCTCGAACAGGTCGCGCCGCACGTCCGGCGGTGCCGCCTGCTTGCGGCTGGCGTCCAGGCGCCCGCGGTACTGCAGCTCCAGGTCGGCGTTGTAGCCGAAGAAGTCCGGGGTGCAGACCGCGCCATAGGCTTTGGCCACCGCCTGGCTCTCGTCCAGCAGATAGGGAAAGGGGAAGTCCATGCGCCGCGCGATGGCCTGCATGTTCTCGAAGGAATCCTCGGCGTACTGGGAGGGGTCGTTGGACATGATGGCCACGCTGCCGATGCCGTAGTCCTTCAGCTCGCGCGCGTCGCGCACGATGCGGTCCAGCACCGCCTTCACATAGGGACAGTGGTTGCAGATGAACATCACCAGCAGCCCCTTCTCGCCGCGACAGTCGGCCAGGGTCCACTCGCGTCCGTCCACCCCGGGAAGCCTAAAGTCCACCGCGGGCTTGCCGAACTCACATACCGGTGTCTGCAGGGAAACCATGTAGCGCCTCCTCATGAACAAGCATTGACCGGCTCAATGATGCGCCGGCCGTCTGGGCACGCATTGTTCCAGATCGCCGTGACACCAACAACGGTGTAGAATCGCGCGCTGATCATCGCCAGGCAGACCAAAGGAGTTCCGATGGCCAACGAATTCATCTTCACCTCCGAATCGGTGTCCGAGGGCCACCCCGACAAGATGGCCGACCAGGTGTCGGACGCGGTGCTCGACGCCATCCTGGCCGAGGATCCCCATGCGCGGGTGGCCTGCGAGACCCTGTT
>CAZVIG010000257.1:0-3912 GCA_964627395.1 uncultured Sedimenticola sp. | reverse complement strand
AGGTAGCGCTGCGCCAGCGCCGCATCGTCGTGCAGCAGCCAGACCGCGAGCACGTTGTCGCCATGCGCGCGCTCATGGCGCCGGAAGGGGCCGGCCACCAGGTAGATCTCCTGCAGCGGCCGGTCGGATCGCCAGCGCACCCCGCCGGCAAGGGGCGTCCGCCGGCCGGTGCTCAGGGCCTCCCAGCCCTCGGGCAGGCGCACCGTCAGATCCAGGCCGGCGAGGGGCGATTCCAGCAGCGGATACCAGGCGGAGGCGCCGTCCAGGTACACCCCGTCCGCCGAGACGTCGCCCTGCGGCATGCCACCATGACCCCGCTGCACGGCGAAGCGCGGCCGTCCCTCCCAGCGCAGTTCCACCTCGGAGGCAGGTCGTTCCAGACGCAGCCGGTAAGCGCTCACCAGAGGTCCGGACTGCAGCCTTTCCAGACGTCCGCCCTCGGCGGTCACCCGCAGGCCGGCATTGAGGCGGAACTCCAGGGCCTGCCGCGGCTGTCGGAATGTGAGACGATCATGCGCCGAGAGCCGGCCGGTTTTGGGCGCCAGGGTCACCTCCAGGTGGTGGACCACGCCGTCGGCCCACGCCGCCCATGGCAGGGACCAGATCAGCATCATGAAGAGATATACGATTCGCCTGTTCATATTCATCCTCGCGACCCTGGGTCTGGGCGGCTGCATGGAAACGGTACGCCCCGAAGCCGTTGCACCTGCCATGCAGGCCCCGCTGGTGGTGGAGACCGCCACCGCACCCGACCTGAAACAACTGCTGCAGCGGCTGCGCGACGAACGCCTCGTCTACGTCCCCGAGACCCATACCCGAAACGGCGACCACCGTCTGCAGCTCGCGGTGTTGCGCGCCCTGCCGAAGCCGGGCCTGGCGCTGGGCGTGGAGTGGTTCCAGGCACGCTTTCAGCCGGTGCTGGACGACTTCATCGCCGGGCGCATCGACGAGGCGGAAATGCTGGAGCGCACCCAGTACTTCAGCCGCTGGGGCTTCGACTACCGTCTCTACCGACCGATCATTCGGTATGCCAGGGAACACCATATCCCGATCATCGCCCTCAACGCGAGCCGCGAGCTGACCGACGCCATCCGTGACCGCGGCATCGCCGGAGTGCAGCGCCCCCTGAGCGACGAGCTGCCGGACAGCTACGATCTCGACGACCAGGCCTACGACCGCAAGCTACGCCGGGTGTTCGCGCGCCACCGTCGCAAGGGCGCCCGCTTCGACCGTTTCCGCGAGGTGCAGCTCACCTGGGACGAGTCCATGGCCCAGGCGGTGAGCCGCTATCTGGCGGCGGACCCGCAGCGGCGCATGCTGGTGCTGGCGGGGCGCGGCCACATCGGCGGCCGCCACGGCATCCCCAAGCGGGTGACGCGGCGCACCGGCCTGCGCGGGGTGATCGTGGCCAGCTACGTGGAGGACCAGCCGCCGCGGGAGCAGGCCGACTTTCTGGTCCTGGAACCCGACCGGCCGCTGCCGCCGGCCGGCCTGATCGGCGTGCTGCTGGATCTCGCCGACGGCCGCATCACGGTCAAGGGCTTCACCCCGGGCAGCCCAGGGCGCGCCGCGGGCCTGCTGCCCGGCGACCGTATCCTGGCGGTGGACGGCCAGCCGACCGGGTCCTTCGCTCGCTTCAAGCTGAAGCTGCTGGAGCGCCGCCCCGGCGATACCGTCGAGCTGACGGTGCAGCGCCAGCGGGACGGCCGCAGCCTGCGCAGGCGCATCGCGGTCACCCTGAAGGGAGCTGCCGACAGCGGCGGCATGTCGCCGCATCGGCGCTGATCAGACGCAGACGCAGTTGCGCCCCAGCGCCTTGGCGCGATGCAGATTGGCCTCGGCGGTTCGTACCAGGGCGTCCAGGGAGAGGCTGCTGCCCTGCTGGCTGCACACTCCCAGGCTGGCGGTGATGCGGCGCGAGCGATGCCCCAGGCTGCGCCGTGCCGGCAGCCCCTCCATCGCGGCACGCAGCCGCTCCGCCATGCGCATCGCCTTGCCGCTATCGGTGTCGGGCATCAGCACCACGAACTCCTCGCCGCCCCAGCGCGCCAGCACGGCATCGCGATGCACCGACTGGCGCAGGATCCGGGCCACCTGGCGCAGCACCTGGTCTCCCTCGCGATGGCCGTAGTCGTCGTTGATCGCCTTGAACTGGTCGAGATCCAGCAGCAGCAGGGAGACCGGTCGTCCCTGGCGCTCGGCGTTCGCCAACAGGGGCGCGGCCAGCTCCTGGAAGGCGCGCCGATTGTAGAGACTGGTGAGAGGGTCGAGACGCGACACCCGCTCCGCCAGGATGCGCTGCCGCTGTGCCAGGCGGAACTGCTCCGCGAGTGCAAAGGAGAGCAGGACCGCGTCGATCGCCACCCCCAGCTCCACCGCATGGAAGGTGAGATGATTGGCGGGCAGCACATTGGTCACCGCCAATGCGGTGATTGCGGTGCCACAGGCCCCGGCCAGCGAGGCCAGCAGATAGTAGCCCGCCTCGCTGCGCCCCCAGCGCCAGGCGAAGACCGCCAGGGGCAACACCGCCAGCGAGTAGAAGATGGCGAAGCCGATCGCGCCGGAGAAGGTCCAGGCCTGCTGTCCCGCCAGCCACGACACCGCCAGCACGACCCACACCAGGGCGATCAGCACCAGCAGACCGCGGAACAGTCTCGGCAACAGGCTCCGGATGTCGAGAAAGGCCAGTCCGAACAGGATGCCGCAAGTGGCATACAGGGCGATGGTCGCGGGATTCAGGCCCTGCCATACCGGCTGCTGCGGCGGCCACAGGGCCCAGGCGAGATGCCCGGTATAGCTGGCATTGGCAAGGATGAAGCTGAACAGAAATATGCTGTAGACGAGATAACGGGCCTGCCGGATACGCAGGAAGAGCACCAGGTTGTAGAGCAGCAGCGCCAGCGCGAAGCCGTACAGGGCCCCATAACCATAGGCGTTGAGGGTGTCGAAGCGCAATCGCGCATCAGGATCCCCGAAGTGGATCGGCAGCACCATGGGACCGGAATTCTCCACCCGCAGGTAGAGAACGCTGTCGCCGGGCGGCAGCAGCGGCTCGTAGAGCGGGTGCCGGCGCGAGACCGGCTGCGCCTTGGCCGGAAAACGGCGCTGGTCCAACAGTTGGTTGCCCTGCACCAGGTAGAGATCCAGCCGCCCCGGCCAGGCGTTCTCTATCAGCAGCGACCGCCGTACCACGCTCGGATGACCGTTGTGCAGCGGGATACGCACCCAGTGCGGTCGCGCGCCGATGCCGAAGTTGAGCGCCCGCCCCGGAGAGGGGCGGAAGCGCCCCTCGGCGTAGGCGCGGCGCACCTGGGCCAGGTTCAGTGGGCCCTCGGTCTCCTCCAGCACCATCGCACGGTCGCCGATCATGGCCCAGCGGACATCCACGTCGACGGCATCGCCCGATCCGGCACGGACCGGCAGGGCGAGCATCAGGCACAGCAGAAACGCCGCGCGCAGAGCGACGGAAAGGAGATGGCGTGGCATGGGGCCATCATAACGGACCACGGAGAGCGTCCTCGGAAGCGGGGTCACATCCTGGGGAGGCTCAGCCCTCGCCCTGCAGCACCAGCTCGACCCGGTGACGCTCGCCGTCGCGCCAGAAGGTGACGTTCACCCGATCGCCCACCCGATGCTCGTCCAGGCGTTCGCGCAGCTCCTCCGGGGTAGTGACCGGCTCGCCGTCGATCGCCTGGATGATATCGCCGGGGATCACCTCCCCGGCGGGGCCGACCCGTGTGGGACGGATGCCGGCCTGCTCCGCCGCCGAGCCGGGCGCCACCTGCAGGACCACCACCCCAGGCACCTCGAGCTGCCGGGCGATGGCGCGGCTGATGTCCTCGTCCGAGATCACCCCCAGCCGCGGCCGCACATAGCGCCCGCGCGCGATCAGCTCCGGCACCACCCGGTTGA
>CAZVIG010000256.1:0-3914 GCA_964627395.1 uncultured Sedimenticola sp. | reverse complement strand
ACCGGCGCGTGGAGATCTATGTCAAGCCCATCATCGAAGGCCAGGAATACAAGGCCTACGAGTCGCCGCGCTACTGACGGGCGACATGCCCCGCCGCCGCGAGGGTGGCGGGGCGGTCCTTCATCTCCGAGGCCAGGAAAACGATATGAACCGACGAAAGCTGTTGCAGCTCGGGCTCTACGTCCCCCTGGTGTCGTGGACGCCGGTGCATGCCGACGACAGGCCGGAGCCCGCCACCTATTCCAAGACCGAGATCCTGCAGGCCATCGAGCGCTTCTTCGGCAAGGGCGCCAAGGGCCTGGGCGAGGTGGTGGAGAAGGCCTTTCGCGACAACGGGCGGCCCAATGCCTACATCGCCGGCAGCGAGTTCTCCGCGGCCCTGGGCGTGGGGGTGCGTTACGGCAAGGGCGTGCTCAAGACCAAGGACGGCTATTCGCGCAAGGTGTACTGGCAGGGGCCGTCGATCGGCTTCGACGCCGGCGGGAACGTCTCCAAGGTGTTCATCCTGGTCTACAACCTGCCGGCAGTGGCGGACATCTTCCAGCGCTTCCCCGGTGTGGAGGGCAGCCTCTTCTTCGTCGGCGGCGTGGGCATGAACTACCTGCAGTCGGGCAAGACGGTGCTGGCCCCCATCCGCTTCGGCGCGGGCTGGCGCCAGGGGGTGAACGTCGGCTACATGGACTTCACCCGGGAGATGAGCCTCAATCCCTTCTGACCCGGTAGGCGGTGCTGGGTGGCTTGAAGAGCCGAGCGCGCCATGGTTGCTTGATCCACACCCTTGGCCGTGGCCCGGTATGGACTTGTGGGAGGGCCTTCAGGCCCGACAGCGGGCCCCTGGAAAACGCTGTATCCCTATGAGCCCACATGGACTGTGGTGCTCTAGCTGTGATTTTCCAGGACAACAATGTCCATAAGGGAGGCGCAGACCGGCCGCTTCCTTATACAATGCCCCCATCGTCCGCCTTGCCCTTAGCCTCATGATCGCCAAGCGCCTGCTGCCCTTTCCACTGTTCCTTTTTCTGGCCGCCTGCGGTTCGCCCTATCCCTACCGCCAGCCGCCGGCGCCGGTCGAGTCGGCTGGCTCGGTGGTGACGCCGCCGTCGACCGCCACCGCCACCGAGGAAGGGGCCGCCGAGGTGCATGCCTATCGGCCGCCGACCAGGGTTGCGCGGGCGCGGCGTCCGGCCTCGCCGGCGGTGCGTCGCCTGCTGCGCCAGGCGGCGCAGCAGCGGCGGGCGGGCGATTTTGCCGCCGCCCAGGCGAGCCTGGAGCGGGCGCTGCGCATCGAGCCGCGCAACCCGCGCCTGTGGAACCGCCTGGCGCACCTGTACGCGGCGCAGCGCCAGTACGCCCGGGTCGAGGCCTTCGCCGCGAAGTCGAACGCCCTGGCGGGCGACGATGCCGTGCTGCGAGCGGACAACTGGGCGCTCATCGCCGAGGCGCGCGCCGCGCTGGGGGATCGCCGCGGGGCGGCCGAGGCGCGACGCAAGGCTCGCATCATTCAATGACAGGAAACCCGACATGGCCGATATCCAACTCTCTTCGCAGCTCTTTCAGGACATCCACCAGGCGGTGGAGCGTCTGCACCCCAATGCCGACACCGGCGTGGTGCTGCAGTATCTGGCCGCGGTCAGCGGCTACCTGCTGGGCAGCGAGCGCAACATGGCCGCCGCCGACAAGGAGGCCTATCTGAAGGAGCTGTGCGACTTCGCCGAGCGCGTCTATCGCGACGTGCACGGCCAGCAGCAGCGTGCCGCCGCACCGCGCGCGGGCGATGCCTTCGGCTACTGGGAGCCGCCGAAGAAGGACTGATCGCCCCGTGACCACGCCTTACGCCCCGGACAAGCTGATCGCCCAGGCGCGCGCCCTGGCGGCGGAGTACCGGCGCGCCATGGGCAAGCCGCTGCCCGGGGTGAGCAGCGAGATCGCCGAACACGATGCGGTGCGTCTGCTGGGGCTGGAGCCGCGGCCCGCCGACGCAGCTGGCGGATGGGACGCGCGCGATCCCGCCAGCGGCGAGCGCATCCAGATCAAGTCGCGCCTGATCGTCGCCGACGGCAAGGGCGGCGAGCGCATCGGCCAGCTCAAGCTGAACCAGGAATGGGACGCGGTGGTGCTGGTGCTGCTGGACGAGGACTACCAGCCGCAGGAGATCTGGCGCGCCAGCCGCGAGGACATCGAGGAATACGTCGGCGCCAGCAGCGCCGCGCGGGCGAAACGGGGCGCCATGTCGGTGGCCCGCTTCCGCATCATCGGCGAGCTGGTGTGGGACGCGGTCAACGGGGGCTGGGACGAGTCCGCCGACTGATGTTCTCCGAGGTTTCCGAGGTGCTGGGGCCGGAAGGGCTGCTGGCGCACCAGATCGAGGGCTTCGCCCACCGGCCGCAGCAGGAGCAGATGGCCGAGGCGGTGCTGGAGGCGATCCGCGAGGGCGAGCATCTGATCGTCGAGGCGGGTACCGGCACCGGCAAGACCTTCGCCTACCTGGTCCCCGCGCTGCTCTCCGGCCGGAAGGTGGTGATCTCCACCGGCACCCGCAATCTGCAGGACCAGCTCTTTCTGCGCGACCTGCCGCGGGTGGTGAAGGCGATGGGCAGTCCCGCGCGGGTGGCGTTGCTCAAGGGGCGCGCCAACTATCTCTGCCTGCACCGGATGGAGCTGGCGTTGCAGGACGCCCGCGGCCATCCCCGCGACCTGCTGCGCTGGCTGCTCAAGGTGCGCGACTGGGCCCATCACACCGAGCGCGGCGACATCTCCGAGATCCGCGACGTGCCCGAGGACGCCCCGGTGTGGCCGCTGGTCACCTCCACCACCGAGAACTGTCTGGGCCAGGACTGTCCCGCCTGGAACAAGTGCCATCTGGTGGAGGCACGGCGCCGCGCCCAGGAGGCGGACCTGGTGGTGGTCAATCATCATCTGCTGTGCGCCGATTTCGCGATCAAGGACGGCGGTTTCGGCGAGCTGCTGCCGGCGGCGGACGTCTTCATCGTGGACGAGGCGCATCAGTTGCCGGAGGTGGCCTCCAACTTCTTCGGCAGCGCCCTGAGCACCCGCCAGGTCGCCGAGCTGGCGGGCGACAGCCGCGCCGAGTACCACCGCGAGGCGGGGGATCTGCCCAAGCTGCTCGACCAGATCGACCGCCTGGAGAAGGCGGGCAAGGATCTGCGCCTGGCCTTCGAGGGCCGGCCCCAGCGCGGCGCCTGGCAGGAGCTGGACGGCGACACCGGGATCGCCTCGGCCCTGGATGCGCTGGAGGCGCAGCTCGACGCCCTGCTGGGCATGCTCAAGACCGTCGAGGGGCGCGGCAAGGGGCTGGACAGTTGTCTGGCGCGCTGCGAGGCCCAGCTCGCCCTGCTGCGCGAACTGCGCCAGCCGCAGGCGCCGGAAACGGTGGTGCGCTGGTTCGAGGTGTTCGGCCACAGCCTGCGCCTGAACAGCACTCCCATCGACGTGGCCGGGGTCTTCAGCGGCCAGATGCAGCAGCACGGCGCCACCTGGATCTTCACCTCCGCCACCCTCGCGGTGGGCGACAGCTTCGAGCACTTCCAGCGCCAGCTCGGCCTGCTGGGGGTGCGCACCGGCAAGTGGGACAGTCCTTTCGACTTTCAGCACCAGGCCCTGTGGTACGTGCCGCGCGGCCTGCCGCAGCCCAGCGACCGCCGCTATGTGCAGGCGGTGATGCAGGAGGCCCTGCCGCTGATCCGCGCCAGCCGCGGCCGGGCCTTTCTGCTGTTCACCAGCCACCGGGCGCTCAACGAGGCGGCGGACTGGCTGGAGGAGCAGGAGCTGGACTACCCGTTACTGGTGCAGGGGGAGATGCCCAAGGCGGAGCTGCTGCGGCGCTTCGTGGAGGCGGGCGACGCGGTGCTGCTGGGCACCGCCAGCTTCTGGGAGGGGGTGGACGTGCGCGGCGA
>CAZVIG010000255.1:0-3920 GCA_964627395.1 uncultured Sedimenticola sp. | reverse complement strand
ATGCGAGGTGAGCAGGATGTTGAGCGAGGCGATGTCGGCGCGCCAGGGGATCTCGCGGCACACCTTCAGCCACTTGGCGTGCTGGTTGAACATCGAGTCCACGATGTGGATGAAGGCCTCGTAGCAGGAGAAGAAGCCGTGCCGCCCGGTGAGCAGATAGCCCTCCAGCCAGCCCTGGCAGGTGTGCTCGGAGAGGATCTCCATCACCCGTCCGTCCGGGGCCAGGTGGTCGTCGTAGTCGAAGGTCTGGGCCATCCAGGCGCGGTCGGTGGCCTCGAACAGGGCGCCGAGGCGGTTGGAGGCGGTCTCGTCCGGCCCCATGACGCGGAAGTTGCGCGCCTCGGCGTTGAGCTTCATCACGTCGCGCAGGAACACCCCGAGGCGACGGGTGGCCTCGCCCGTCTCTGCCCCCGGGCGTTCCACCGGCAGCATGTAGTCGCGGTAGTCCGGCAGGTTGAGGGGCTTGAGCAGGAGGCCGCCGTTGGCGTGCGGATTGGCGCCCATGCGCCGCTCGCCCTCGGGCGCCAGGGCGGTGATCTCGGGGCGCGGCGTGCCGTTCTCGTCGAACAGCTCGTGCGGGCGGTAGCTCATCATCCAGTCGTGCAGGATCTGCAGGTGTTCGGGCGTGGTGGCGTCGGGGATGGGCACCTGATGGGAGCGCCAGTAGCCCTCGACCCGCAGGCCGTCCACCTCGCGCGGCCCGGTCCAGCCCTTGGGGGTGCGCAGGATGATCATCGGCCAGCGCGGCAGTTCGCGGGCGCCGCCCTCTCGTGCCGCCTGCTGGATGGTGCGGATCTCGCTCAGGGCGCGGTCGAAGGCGGCCGCGAGCTGCTGATGGACGCGCTGCGGCTGGTCGCCGCTCACCAGCAGCGGCTGATAGCCGTAGCCCTCGAACAGGCGCAGCAGGCTGCGTTCGTCGATGCGCGCCAGCACCGTGGGGTTGGCGATCTTGTAGCCGTTGAGGTGCAGCACCGGCAGCACCGCCCCGTCGCGCGCCGGATTGAGGAACTTGTTGGAGTGCCAGGCGGTGGCCAGCGGGCCGGTCTCGGCCTCGCCGTCGCCCACCACGCACAGCGCCAGCAGGTCGGGGTTGTCGAACACCGCGCCGAAGGCGTGCGCCAGGGAGTAGCCCAGCTCGCCGCCCTCGTGGATGGAGCCGGGCGTCTCGGGGGCGCAGTGGCTGGGTACCCCGCCGGGAAAGGAGAAGCGGCGGAACAGGCGGCGCATGCCCTCGCGGTCGAGGGAGACTTCGGGATAACGCTCGCTGTAGCTGCCTTCCAGCCAGGTGCTGGCCACCAGCGCGGGACCGCCGTGGCCGGGGCCGGTGACGAAGATGGCGTTCAGATCCTCGCGCCGGATCAGGCGGTTCATGTGCGCATACAGCAGGTTCAGGCCGGGCGTGGTGCCCCAGTGGCCGAGACGGCGCGGCTTGATGTGCTCGGGGCGCAACGGCTCCTCGAGCAGCGGGTTGTCCATCAGAAAGATCTGTCCCGCCGAGAGATAGTTGGCGGCGCGCCACCAGGCGTCGAGGCGGTGCAGTTCGGTGTCGTCCAGCGGGCAGAGGCCCCGTGTGCCGGTCATCGGTCTGTCTCCCTGTGATGCAGGATGTCGCGGGTGTGGCGGATGATTACCGCCTCCTCGTCGGTGGCGATGCGCCAGGCCGAGAGGGGGCTGTCTTCGGTACTGATGCGCGCCGCGCCGGCCTGGTTCGCCTCGGCGTCGAGGCGCAGCCCCAGCCAGGCCAGCCGCTGCGCGACCGCGGCGCGGATCGCCGGCGCGTGCTCGCCGATGCCGCCGGTGAACACCAGGGCGTCGATGCCGCCCAGGGCGCCGGCCAGCGAGGCCACGGCGCGCGCCACCCGGTACACGAAGCAATCGACCGCGCGCCGTGCGGCGGGTTCCTCGCTCGCCAGCAGCTCGCGCATGTCGCCGCTGATGCCGGACAGGCCGAGCAGGCCGCTGCGCCGGTTGAGCAGCGTCTCGATGCCTTCCAGGTCCATGCCGGGCCGGCGCAGCAGCCAGGGCACGATGCCCGGGTCGAGCTGGCCGGGGCGGGTGGCCATGGGCACGCCGTCGAGGGGCGTGAAGCCCATGGTGGTGGCGCGCGAGCGGCGCCGGTGCAGGGCGCACAGGCTGGCGCCGTGACCCAGGTGCGCCACCACCACCCGGCCGTCCGCCTGTGCGCCCAGATACTGTGGCAGCACCGAGGCGATGTATTCGTAGGAGAGGCCGTGGAAGCCGTAGCGCTGCACGCCCTGTTCGTACCATTCCAGGGGCAGGGCATAGACCCGCTCCTCCCAGGGCATGTCGCGGTGGAAGGCGGTGTCGAAGCACGCCACCTGGGGCAGGGCGGGGTGGCGGTCGCGCAGCGCCTCGATGGCCGCCAGATTGTGCGGCAGGTGCAGGGGGGCGAGGGGTTCCAGTCGGTGCAGCCGGTCCAGCAGCGCCTCGTCCACCCGGGCGGGGCGGTTCAGGTCCGGCCCGCCGTGCACCACGCGGTGCCCCGCGGCGGCGAGGTCGGCGGCCAGCCCCTCGGCCTCGAGCCAGTCGAGCAGGAAGTCCACCGCCTCGCGGTGTCCGGCGGTCGGCGGCAACTCGGCCTCGTGGTGGTTGCGGCCGTCGCCCGCCCGGAAGCGGGGATTCTGGAACAGGGGTTCGATCTCGCCGCGCCAGCGCGGGGCGTCGGCGCCGCGGTCGAGGGCGAACTTGAGGCTGGAGGAGCCGGCGTTCAGGACCAGGATGTGCATTGCCGCTACAGGGGCTGGATCTGGATCCAGATCACGCCGTCGAACAGCAGCCACTGCACCAGCACGAAGGCGAGCACCGCCAGCAGCATCATCAGCACCGCGCCGAGCAGGGCGCTGGCGAAGTCGCGCACCTCGAAGCCCGGTACCAGCATCGCGGTGAGCTGGAGCACGAAGGCGTTCACCAGCAGCGCGAACAGGCCGAAGGTGAGCACCGTCAGGGGCAGGGTGAGGATCAGCAGCAGGGGGCGGATGAAGGCGTTGATCAGGCCGAGGATCAGCGCCGCCAGCAGCAGGTCGCCGGCGGAGCGGGCGCGGATGCCCGGCACCAGGGCGGTCACGATCGCCAGCCCCAGGGCGGTGATCAGCCACACCACCAGAATGCCCATCAGCATCATGGCCGCGCCGCCTCCAGGGCCTGCAGCAGGCGCCGCCAGGCGGCCTGGAACTTCTCCAGCCCCTCCCGTTCGAGCTGTGCCGCCATCGCCTCGAAGTCGATGCCCAGGGCGTCGAGCTGGCGCAGGGTGGCGCGTGCATTGTCGATGCCGGTCTCCAGGCGCGGCGCCGGCCGTCCGTGGTCACGGTAGGCCTGCAGGGTCTTCAGCGGCAGGGTGGTGACCGTGTGCGGTCCCGCCAGGGCGTCCACGTATTTGGTATCGGGATAGGCAGGGTTCTTGGTGGAGGTGCTGGCCCACAGCAGGCGCTGCGGCGCACCGCCGGCCGCCGCCAGCCACCGCCAGGCGGAGGTGTCGTGCAGATGACGGAACTCCTGGTAGGCGATGCGCGCCGCCGCTACCGCCACCTGCCCCACCAGGGTGGAGGCGCAGGCGCCTTCGCGTTCCTTCTCCTGCAGCAGGCGGTCGGCGAGGGTCTCGATGCGGCTCACGAAGAAGCTCGCCACCGAGGCGATGCCGGCCGCCGGCTGGCCGCCGTTCACCCGTTGTTCCATGCCGCGCTGCCAGGCCTCGGCCACCTGGCGGTAGCGCGCCGGGCTGAAGATGAGGGTGGCGTTGACGTTGAGCCCCTCGGCCACCAGCCGTTCGATGGCCACCAGGCCGGCGTCGGTGGCGGGGATCTTGATCATCAGGTTGGGGCGGTCCACCGCCGCCCAGAGGCGCCGCGCCTCGGCGATGGAGGCGGTGGTGTCGTGCGCCAGCTCGGGGGATACCTCGAGAC
>CAZVIG010000254.1:0-3932 GCA_964627395.1 uncultured Sedimenticola sp. | reverse complement strand
CGGTGCCGCGCCCGGCGGAGTCGAACAGTTCGTGCTCGAAGATGCCCTTGAGGCACAGCTTGCCACGGTTCACGTCGGCATCCGCCACGCCGCGCGAGGCCACCGGCTTGCCCTCGGCGTTCAGCCCCACCTCGATGGAGCAGCCGGTGGAGCAATAGCCGCAGGCGGCGTATTTCCACTCCACCACCTCCTTGCCGGGGAGCTTGATGGGGTTTTTCTTTCCGCGTCCGAAGAGCATCGATTCGATTCCTCAGGAATTGTCTTATTCACCACAGAGCACACAGAGGTCACAGAGGCACTTGAGCTGTTGCCGAAAGGATCGGACTGCGGTGAGCACCGAAGGACCATTGCCGGCAGGCATGTCGGCGCTCCCTTGTTCTTTCACCATGCTTTTCTCTGTGTTCTCCGTGTCCTCTGTGGTAAACGAAATCTCTACAAGGCCAGATAGACCTTGCCGTTTTCGACCTTGGTCTGGAAGGCGTTGGTACACCCTTCGTCCGGCCCGGTGGCGCAGCCGCTGTCCAGGTCGATCTTCCAGTTGTGCAGCGGGCAGGTGACGGTGGTGCCGCTGACGATGCCTTGGGACAACGGGCCCTGCTTGTGCGGGCATTCGTCCTTCAGCGCGAATACCTGATCGTCACGGGTGCGGAACACCGCCACGTTCATGGTGTCGGTCTTGACCACGCGGGAACCCAGCCGGGGAATGTCCTCCAGCGCCGCGATCTCTATCCAGTTACTCATTGGTTCTAATCCTGATCTAGTGCGAAATTCTGTTTCTTCACCACAGAGGCCACAGAGATCACAGAGATACTCAACGATGATCGGACACCGGTGACCGACCTACCTGCCTGCCTGGCCGAGGCGCCGGTTACCTTGTCTTCCAGACTCTGTGTCCTCTGTGCCCTCTGTGGTTGATCTCCAACTCAAGCCGCGGTGATCTCGATGGGCTGGAACTCGTGCTGGTCCTTGCCCTCGGCCACGGCCTTCCAGGGATCGACCTGGGCGAACTGCTGGCTGTACTTGAAGCGTTCGTACAGGGCCTTGCGCTGGGCCTCGTCGTCCACGATGGCCTGCTTGACATAGTCGAAGCCGACCCGCTCCACCCAGGGGGCGGTGCGCTCCAGGTAATGGGCCTCCTCGCGGTACTTCTGGATGAAGGCGCCACAGTACTCCAGCACCTCTTCCTCGGTCTCCACCTTGCACAGCAGGTCGGTGACCCGCACCTTGATGCCGCCATTGCCGCCGATGTGCAGCTCGTAGCCGGAGTCCACGCACACCACCCCGAAGTCCTTGATGGTGGCCTCTGCGCAGTTGCGCGGGCAGCCGGAGACGGCGAGCTTGAACTTGTGCGGCATCCAGGAACCCCAGGTCAATTCCTCCAGCTTGACGCCCAGGCCGGTGGAGTCCTGGGTGCCAAAGCGGCACCAGTTCTTGCCGGCGCAGGTCTTGACCGTGCGCAGGGCCTTGCCGTAGGCGTGACCCGAAACGAAACCGGCCTCGGAGAGATCCTTCCACATGTGCGGCAGGTCTTCCTTCTTGACCCCGAACAGGTCGATGCGCTGGCCGCCGGTGACCTTCATCTCCGGCACCTGGTACTTCTCGGCCACGTCGGCGATGGCGCGCAACTGGTCCGGGGTGCAGAGGCCGCCGAACATGCGCGGCACCACCGAGTAGGTACCGTCCTTCTGGATGTTGCCGTGGGCGCGCTCGTTGATGAAGCGTGACTGCGGATCGTCGTGGTACTCGCCGGGCCAGTTGGCCAGCAGATAGTAGTTGAGCGCGGGGCGGCAGGCGGCGCAGCCGTCGGGATTCTTCCACTCGAAGAAGCTGCGCACCGCGTCCATGGTCTTGAGCTCGTGCTCCTTGATGCCGGCGATGATCTCGTCGTGGCTGTATTCGGTGCAGCCGCACAGCGGCTTCTTGCTGGGGGTGGCGTCATAGCCCTCGCCCACGGTGCTGGCGAGGATGGACTCCACCAGACCGGTACAGGAGCCGCAGGAGCTGGAGGCCTTGGTGTGGGCACGCACGTCTTCCAGGGTGAACAGTCCCTTGGTGATGATGGCGTCCACGATCTCGCCCTTGCACACCCCGTTACAGCCGCAGATCTCGGCATCGTCGGGCAGCGCTGCGACCCGGGTCTCGTCGCCGTGGCCGGCGTCGCCCAGGTCGTGCTGGCCGAACAGAATGGTGTTGCGGAAGGCGGAGATGTCGGTGCCGTCGCGCAACAGTTGGAAGTACCAGGTGCCGTCGATGGTGTCGCCGTAGAGCACCGCGCCCTTGATGCGGTTGTCGCGCACCACCAGCTTCTTGTAGGTGCCCGCGCCCGGGTCCTGCAGCACCAGGGTCTCGTCGCCCTCCTGCTCGTTGAACTCGCCGGCGGAGAACAGGTCGATACCGGTCACCTTGAGCTTGGTGGACGTCACCGAGCCCTCGTAGCGCGCGATGCCGATCTGCGCCAGGTGGTTGGCCGCCACCTTGGCCTGTTCGAACAGGGGCGCGACCAGGCCGTAGCAGACGCCGCGGTGCTGCACGCACTCGCCCACGGCATAGATCCGCGGGTCGTAGGTCTGCATGGTGTCGTTGACCACGATGCCGCGCTCGCAGTGGATGCCGGCGGCCTGGGCCAGCTCGATGTTGGGGCGGATGCCCACCGCCATCACCACCAGGTCGGCCTCGATCTCGGAGCCGTCGGCGAACTTCAGCCCGGTCACCCGCTCATCGCCGAGGATCTCGCTGGTCTGGGTCTCCATCAGGAACTTCATGCCCCGCTCCTCCAGCGAGGCCTTGAGCATCTCGGCGGCGGGACGGTCGAGCTGGCGCTCCATCAGGATGTCCATCAGGTGCACTACGGTGACGTCCATGCCGTTCTTCATCAGGCCGTTGGCGGCCTCCAGGCCGAGCAGGCCGCCGCCGATGACCACCGCCTTCTTGTATTTCTTCGAGGCCTCCAGCATGGTCTCGACATCGGCGATGTCACGGAAGCCGATCACCCCTGCCTTGTCGTGACCCGGCACCGGGATGATGAAGGGATTGGAGCCGGTGGCCAGCAGCAGCCGGTCGTAGGGGACCTCCTCGCCCTGCTCGGTGATCACCTTGCGCCCGGCCCGGTCGATGCGCACCACCGCGTCGCCCGTGTGCAGCGCGATGCCGTTCTCCTCGTACCAGGCGCGGTCGTTGAGAATGATGTCGTCGACGGTCTTCTCGCCCGCCAGCACCGGCGAGAGCATGATGCGGTTGTAGTTGGGATAGGGCTCGGCGCCGAACACCGTGATCTCGTAGCGTTCGGGATCCAGCTTGAGCAGCTCCTCGAGGGTGCGCACCCCCGCCATGCCGTTGCCTACCAGTACCAGTTTCTCTTTCATGCCTACCTCGCAAAGAATCCATGCCGGCCGGGGCCGGCGTTCACACAGCAGGCATAGCAAGCACCGTGCCAACACACCTATACAGCACCTAACCCTCTGGTATCGAAGCGATTTGCCGTCTCGCCCCAAGGCCGGCGAAGACCCTGCCGACGACCTGCCCCCACAGGACGCACCGTCCTGGTGCAGGCCGCACCAGCAGGATGCACTATTTCAGCGTATTCGGATACGCGAATGCATCGCCGGACCCGGAAAAACCCGCCCGGATCCGGGGAAACACCCCTTTTCAGGGGCTGGCACGATGCCTGCATGGGCACTGGCGTGCCGCTGTATCCATGGAGTGACCGATGTCCGATCCCACGCTCAACCTGCTCAACCTCAAGGATGGCAAGATCCGCATCCTGCATCTGACCTGGTTCGCCTTCTTCCTCACCTTCGTGGTGTGGCTGGGACTGGGGCCGATGATGCCCTTCATCAAGGAGGCCCTGCAGCTCACCGACCAGCAGGCCAAGGTGCTGCTCATTCTCAACGTGGCCATGACCATTCCCGCGCGCATCGTCGTGGGCATGCTGG
>CAZVIG010000253.1:685-3951 GCA_964627395.1 uncultured Sedimenticola sp. | reverse complement strand
CGCACCACAACGTCGGCGGCCTGCCCGAGCACATGAAGCTGGAGCTGGTCGAGCCGCTGCGCGAGCTGTTCAAGGACGAGGTGCGCAAGATCGGCGTCGAACTGGGCCTGCCCGCAGACATGGTCTATCGCCATCCCTTCCCCGGGCCCGGTCTGGGCGTGCGCATCCTCGGCGAGGTGAAGCAGGAATACGCCGACATCCTGCGTCAGGCCGACCACATCTACATCGAGGAGCTGCGCAAGGCCGGTCTCTACGACGAGGTGAGCCAGGCCTTCGCGGTATTCCTGCCGGTGCGCTCGGTGGGCGTGGTGGGCGATGCCCGCTGCTACGACTATGTGATCAGCCTGCGCGCGGTCAAGACCATCGACTTCATGACCGCCAGCTTCGCCCACCTGCCGTTCGAATTCCTCGAGACCGTCTCGCGGCGCATCATCAACGAGGTCAGCGGCGTCTCGCGCGTGGCCTACGACATCTCGAGCAAGCCGCCGGCGACCATCGAGTGGGAGTGATGGTGCCCGGCACCTGACAGCCGGCGCCGGCCGGCGGGATCCTCATCTCGATATCGTTTGCAGCGTCCTTCCAAGGCGTGCCTTGCCTATTGGAAAGACGCCGGAAGCGTTCTGCATCTATCGTCCCTGTGTACCTTGGGGGCCTGATTACCCGTCTGAACCGTTCGATGCGGCGTGACGACCCATACTTCGAGAGGTCTGAAAACCGGCCTCCATTCCCGAACGTATCGCCGGAATCAGGAGGGTGACATGTACGTATCGAGCAATCTCTCTTCGAAGGGCTTTTTAGTCCTCGGCCTCACCTTGGTTTCCATTATCGGTCTGGGACTCTCGAGCCCCGGCCTGACGGCGGGTGAAGCATCCCGCGGCGTCGTGGGCAAGGGTATCTCGACAGCTGCGCCACCCGCCGCCGAGGCGCGCTCGAAGACAACCGGCAGGCGCAAGCCGCGCGAGATCGTCGTCGTCGGCTCGGGGGCGAGCGCCCGGCCCACGGCTCCGGGAACGGCCGCCAGGCCGCTGGCGCCCAGGGCACCGGGCACCCGCTCCCTGCCGCATGACGAGATCCTCACCGGAGACATGGGGGTGGCGCCGAAGGCACCTAGTGGGCGCGGCGTTCCGCATATCCCGGCCCTCCCCGAAGGCGGGGTGGCGGCGCCCAAGGCACCGGGCACCCGCTCCCTGCCGCATGACGAAATCCTTACCGGAGACATGGGAGTGGCGCCCAAGGGTGGGGCGGGCGGAATCGTCCTGCGCGACAGGCCTCGCGCTCCGCGCGTGCCGTTCTTCTCGCAACTCGGGCAGACGCCGGTCGCCGAGGTCCCCATGCAGCCGGTGTCATGCGGGCCGAATTGCACCCAATGGAAGCTTGCCACCGCCCAGGGCAAGCTCGGTATCGAGGCCAAGGTCGGGATGTCGTGTCCGGCAGGGGCCGCTGTGACCTACCTGGCCTATCAGCCGAACGACAGCCAAAATACCACCGTCGTCTTCCAGGGCCCGCCCGGCGGTAACACCAAGAGCCTTTGGAAGACCGTCGTGGCCAGGCCGTTCACGGCAGCCCGTCTGGAGCAGGCCTGCGACGAGGCGTTGCAGCAGTACCCCCTCGGACAGGCGCCGGTCGTGGAGAAGCTCATCAAGACGAAGGTCAACGCGCGGGGGCAATGCAGCGACAGCATCACCACCTATGAACGGCAGTACCCGGTCACGCTCCGGCTACGGTGCGTGCCTCCGCCGCCGGTCGGTTGACAGGGGCAATCTTCCGGAAAGTCCTCGGCGATGGGTATCCTCTTCGCCGGGGACTGTTTGAGCCGACAGTTGCCACCGCCGGCTTTCATCGTCTGTCTAAGTGCGCCCTGGTCTTGTATCGGCGTACCATGGTCGCCAGCCCCAACAGTTTCTCGCTTGTAATCGGTCAACGTCAAATGCGGCTGGTTGGCCAAAAAAGGGGTGTGGTTTTCTCGTTTCCGTTGCGCCCTCACGGGTGGTGGCAGGGGAATGAACCCACGCCCGGGACGTCTGGAAGAACGAACGTGTCGGAATCTCGAGATCAATACTGGATGCGCCAGGCCCTGGCGCTGGCCCGCCGGGCCCGCGAGGAGGGCGAGGTGCCGGTAGGCGCGCTGCTGGTGCGGGAGGATGAGGTGGTGGGCGAGGGCTGGAACCGGCCCATCGGCGAGCACGATCCCACCGCGCATGCCGAGATCCAGGCGTTGCGGGATGCGGCACGGCGGCTTGGCAACTATCGCCTGCCGGGCACCACCTTGTACGTGACCCTGGAGCCCTGTCCGATGTGCGCCGGCGCCATCGTGCATGCACGGGTGGCGCGGGTGGTGTACGGTGCTGCGGACCCGCGCGCAGGAGCCGCGGGCAGCGTGTTCGATCTGTTGCCCTCGGATGCGCGCTTCAACCATCGCACTGCCTGCGAGGGCGGTGTGCTGGCCGAAGAGGCGGGGCGGTTGCTGCGGGAATTCTTTCGCGAGCGCCGCCGGCAATCCCGGAGAGAGAGGCCCAATTCATGAAATGGTTGACCCTGTTGATGCTGTTTCCGACCCTGGTACGGGCGGCGACCGAATATGCCCCGGTGGATGTGGAGATGCGGCTGCGCCAGGTGGGGCCGCATAGCTACTACGTGCAGGGCGCCGCTGGGGCGGCGACCGAGAACAAGGGGTTCATCTCCAACGCCGGTGTGGTGGTCACCGGCAAGGGGGTGGTGGTGATCGATGCCCTGGGCAGCCCCTCGTTGGCACAGAAGCTGCGGCGTCTGATCGCGGAGATCACCGACCAGCCGGTGGTGAAGGTCTTGCTCACCCACTATCACGCCGATCACATCTACGGCCTCCAGGTGTTCAAGGACGAGGGGGCCGAGATCGTCGCCCCGAAGGGCGCTTTCGAGTACCTGGATTCGGAAGCGGCGGCCAACCGGCTGGAGGAACGCCGGGTCTCCCTCTTTCCCTGGGTGGACGAGAGCACCCGCCTGGTACCGCCCGATCGCCTGGTGGGCGGGGTGGAACGCTTCACCCTGGGCGAGGTGAGCTTCCGGCTCAACTATCTGGGCAAGGCGCACTCCGATGGCGACATGACGATCTTCGTCGAGCCCGATCGGGTGCTCTATTCCGGCGACATCATCTTCGAAGGGCGAGTGCCGTTCGTGGGTGATGCAGACACCCGTCACTGGCTGGAAACGCTGGACGCCTTCCAGGCGGGCGGCATCGCGGCCCTGGTGCCGGGACACGGCCCGGCCGCCGCCGATCCTGCCGCCGC
>CAZVIG010000253.1:0-675 GCA_964627395.1 uncultured Sedimenticola sp. | reverse complement strand
TGCCGCCGCCATTCGCCTCACCCGCCGCTATCTGGCGCGCCTGCGTCAGGTGATGGGCGAGGCGGTGGAGAATCTGGAAGACTTCGAAACCGCCTTCGAGTCCGCCGACTGGTCGGAATTCGCCGATCTGCCCGCCTTCGAGGCCGCGCACCGCGTCAATGCCTACAACGTCTATCTTTCCATGGAGGCGGAGTCGCTGGACGAGGACGAGTGACAGGGCGCGACCGCGTGAACCGGCACAGGAGGCACACGCATGGCTCAGACCATCATCACGATCATGGGCGTGATGTTCATGCTGGTTGGGATCCTGACCACCGCCCTGGTGCTGTGGAAGCTGGCCCTGGCGATCCGCAGCAGGCGCTGGCCTTTCGTGATGGGGCGCCTGCAGCGTGCGGGCCTGAAGACGGTGGAGTACATCGGGCGGGAACCGGACGGTGGAGTCGATTCGGCGCGTATGGCGGCCGTGGACTTCGCCTATGAATACGAGGTGGACGGGAGGCGCTTCGAAGGTCGTCGAGTGACCTTCTCTGACCACGTCAGCAAGACCTCCCGCACCCTGGAGCGACTGCTGGACGAATTCCGGCATGTGGGTCATGTCCGTGTCTTCTACGACCCCCGGCATCCGCAGCGCAGCGTCCTTCTGCCTGGCCCGACATTTGCCAACTACACTTTGCT
>CAZVIG010000252.1:0-3958 GCA_964627395.1 uncultured Sedimenticola sp. | reverse complement strand
GGGAAACTGCGTTTTCCGCTTCCGTGGTTGAAAAAGTCCATGGAAGGACTTTTTCGACATCCAGTTAGAAGAACAGCAGCTTGACGGCGAAGCCGGCGAGGGTGAGGGTGAGCACCCAGCGAATCCAGCGCTCGCCCTTCACCACCGCGGTGTGCGCCCCCAGCCAGCCGCCCACTGCATTGCCCAGCGCCAGCCAGGCGCCGACCCACCACATCAGCTCCACCTGGGCGGCGAACACCACCAGCGCCACCAGGGTGTAGATGGTGATGATGAATACCTTGTGCATGTTGGTGCGCACCAGGTCCAGGCCCATCACCCGGTGCAGGATGGGCATCAGGACGAAGCCCACTCCGAGCTGGATGAATCCGCCCCAGAAGCCGGCGCCCACCATCAGCAGGTGGCCGGCGAGCAGGTTGCGGGGCCGGCCGTCGCTGCGCTGCGCGGCGGTGCCGCTGCCGCGCCCGTCGCGCCACATCACCACCATCACCGCCAGCATGATCAGGGCCACCACCCGGTCGAACCATTCGCCCTCCAGGCGCACCCCCACCAGGGCGCCGAACAGGGCGCCCACCGAGGCCATGGCCGACAGGCTCAGGCTGAGGCGGAAGTCGGAGAAGCCGCGCCGGTGGAAGGTGCTCACCGCGGTGATGTTCTGCAACAGGATGGCGATGCGGTTGGTGCCGTTGGCCACTGGTCCCGGCAGGCCCAGAAAGACCATCAGAGGCACCGTCAGCAGAGAGCCGCCGCCGGCCATCACGTTCAGCCAGCCGGCGGCCACGCCGGTCGCCGCCAGCAGCGCCAGTTCCCAGTCGGTCATTCGGATCTCCGCGGTTTTTGGCGCCAGTCTCGCCCATCGCCTGTCGCGGGTAAAGGCGGGGGCAGATAGTGAATGGCGGGCTCAGTCCCCCAGCGGCCGATGCCGGAAGCTGGAGGGCGCATGGGCGAAGATCGCCGACCACAGCAGCACCCCCCAGAACAGGGGGCGGAGCGCTGCCGGAAACAGCAGCATCAGCCCCACCAGGCCCAGCTTGATCAACAGCGACAGCCCCGACCAGCGGAAGAACATCTCCGGACGGCCCAGAAACTCCACCGCCATCAGCGCCATGCCGCTGAGCAGCACGCCGGCGAGTTGCAGCCGCAGATCCAGCGGCGCGCCCAGCAGCGCCGCCCCGGCGAGCACGATGGTCGCCAGGTGGACGGCGCGCAGCGCCACGTCCAGCCAGCGTCGGGTTGTGGAAGCATCGAGTGCCAAGGAGACTCCGTGAACGGGGCGATTAACGGTGCCGATTCTACCCCGTGCGGGGCCGGTGTCCCGCTGTGGCCGGGCTGCGCCGCTAGTCGAACGGGCCATTTCGATACGTCATGCGTTCGAATCGCACGGGTTTTCCGGCAGGGAGGAAATGGGCGGCCAGGGTGCCCGGTCCTATGGTACTTGGCGCCCCCGAGACGATTCGAACGTCCGACCTGCCGCTTAGGAGGCGGCTGCTCTATCCGGCTGAGCTACGGGGGCGTGAAACGGTATTCTACCCGCTGTACAGGGAGACGTCCTGAGTCCGCGAACGCTTGAACGGCCTTCCCCTGTCCAAAGGAAGTGAATAAGGCGCCACGGTCTGCTTATGCTCCTCCGAAACGATAACAGCGGAGAAACCGCCTGATGCTCGATACTGCTTCCCGACTCTTCCCCGGCACCTTTCCCGCCATCCGCCGCGCGCGCCTGCAGACGCTCCAGGTCAATCTGGGCTATCGCTGCAATCAGCAGTGCCAGCACTGCCACGTCAATGCGGGTCCCAACCGAACCGAGGTGATGGCCGACGAGACGGTGGACGAGGTGCTGCGGGTGCTGGAGGAGGGCGGCATCGGCTGCCTGGATCTCACCGGCGGGGCGCCCGAGCTGCACCCGCGTTTCCGCGATCTGGTGCGTGGCGCCCGAGCCCTGGGCGTGGCGGTGATCGACCGCTGCAATCTCACCATCCTGGACGAGCCGGGACAGGAGGACCTGGCGGAATTTCTCGCCGATCAGGGCGTGGAGGTGGTGGCCTCGCTGCCCTGTTATCTGCGGGAGAACGTCGATGCCCAGCGTGGCAAGGGGGTGTTCGAGCGGAGCATCGCGGGCCTGCGCCGGCTGAACGCCCTGGGCTATGGCGATCCCGACCGTGATCTGGCGCTGAACCTGGTCTACAACCCCCAGGGGCCGCAACTGCCCCCGCCACAGCAGGCGCTGGAGGCGGATTACCGGCAGCGCCTGGCCGAATACGGGGTGCGCTTCAACCGCCTGCTCACCATCGCCAACATGCCCATCCAGCGCTTCGGCAGCCTGCTGGCCTCGCGCGGGCAGTTCGACGACTATCTGTCGCTGCTCAAGGCGGCCCATGCCGAATCCAACCTGGAGGCGGTGATGTGCCGCCAGCTCGTCAGCGTGGACTGGCAGGGCTGGCTCTACGACTGCGACTTCAACCAGATGCTGGGGCTGCCGGCGCGCCGCGACGGCAGGCGCCTGCATCTGCGCGACCTGCGCGGTGACCGTTTGGAGGGGTTGACCATCGCGGTGGCCGATCATTGCTTCGGCTGTACCGCCGGCCAGGGCAGCAGTTGCGGCGGGGCCCTGGAGGCATGAACCGCGTCAGCATCGTGGTGCCGACCCTGGACGAAGGGGCGGCCATCGACGCCCTGCTCGATGCCCTGGCGCCGGCGCGCGATGCCGGGCACGAGGTGATCCTGGTCGATGGCGGCAGCAGCGACGACACGGTGCAAAGGGCGAGCGGCCGGGTGGACCGGCTGCTGCAGGCACCGCGGGGCCGGGCCAGCCAGATGAACCGCGGTGCCGCGGCGGCCGGCGGCGACTGGCTGTGGTTTCTGCACGCCGACAGCGGTCTGCCGAACGGGGCCATGCCCTGTCTGGAGGCCATCGCGGCCAGTCGCCGCGACTGGGGACGTTTCGATGTACGGCTCGACGCCGAGCGGCCGGTGTTCCGAATCATCGAGCGCGGCATGAACTGGCGCTCGCGGCTCACCGGCATCGCCACCGGCGACCAGGGGCTGTTCGTGCGACGGGCCTTGTTCGAGCAGGTGGGCGGCTTTCCCGAAATCCCGCTGATGGAGGACATCGCCCTCAGCCGGCGTCTGCGCCGGTATCAGGCACCCGAGTGTCTGCGCCTGCGCCTGATCACATCGGCGCGGCGCTGGCAGCGCCACGGGGTGCTGCGCACCCTGCTCCTGATGTGGGGGCTGCGTCTGGCCTATTTCCTGGGCGCCGATCCGGCCTGGCTGGCGCGTCGCTATCGTCCATGCGCTTCCCCGACGCGCGCATCCTGATCTTCGCCCGCGCCCCCGTGCCGGGGCGGGTCAAGACCCGCCTGATCCCGGCGTTGGGGGAAGCGGGCGCCTGTGCCCTCTATGTGCGCTGTCTGCAGGACACGGTCGCCCGCGTCTGCGGTGCCGGATTGGCGCCGGTGACCCTGTGCTGTACCCCCGACGCGGACCATCCCCAGTTCCGCGAACTGGCGGTGCGTCACGGTCTGAACCTGGCGGTCCAGCGGGGTGCGGATCTGGGCGCGCGTATGCAGCACGCCGCGACCGAGGCCCTGCGTCACGCCGATGCGGTAGTGCTGATCGGCAGCGACATTCCACCCCTGCGCCCTCTTCATCTGGCCGATGCCTTGGAGCGGCTCTATCGTGGCGACGATTTGGTGATGGCCCCGGCCGAGGACGGCGGCTATGTGCTGCTGGGGCTGCGCCGGCCCCAGCCGGCCCTGTTCACAGCCATGCCCTGGGGTAGCGACCGGGTGGCGGCGCTGACCCGGGAACGCTGCCATGCGGCGGGGTTGCGCCTGGGCGAGCTGGAAACGCTATGGGATCTCGACCGGCCGGAGGATCTGCGCCGGCTGGACCAAGGTTCGCTCAGCACTTGCCCAGGCTGACGCCGGTGCCGGCGGAGGTCTCGTTGCGGGGGGAATAGGTG
>CAZVIG010000251.1:0-3972 GCA_964627395.1 uncultured Sedimenticola sp. | reverse complement strand
CGCGCTGGAAGGCCGCCACCAGCTCGTCCACCCCGATGCCCAGCGCCGCCAGTCGGTCCGGGTCCACCGCCACGCGGATGGTGCGGGCGCGCGCGCCGGCGATCACCACGTCCCCCACCCCGTCGATGGTCTCGAGGCGTTTCTTGATGACGTTGCGCGCATAGCGGTCGAGCTGCTGCAGGGTGTTGTCGCCGCGCAGCGCCAGCCACATCACCGGCAGCGAGCCCGCCTCGATCTTCTTCAGCACCGGCGTCTCGGCCTCGTCGGGCAGGCGGCGCAGCACCTCGTTGAGCCGCGCCTGCACCTCGTTGAAGGCCACGTCGATGTCCTTCTCCAGCTCGAACTGGATCACCACCACCGAGACGCCGGGCAGCGAGGAGGACTGGATGCTCTCGATGCCGGAGACGCTGTTCACCGCCGACTCGACGATATTGGTCACCGATGCGTCCACGATGTCGGGGTCGCCGCCCGGCAGCACCGTGGTCACCGACAGCATGGGGAAGTCGATCTGCGGCAGCCGGTCCACCCCGATGCGCTGATAGGCGATGGCACCGAACAGGATCAGCACCAGGCTCAGCATCAGGGTGAGCACATGCTGGCGGATGGAGAGCGCAGGCAGGTTCACCGGGCGGCTCCGTCGCCGACCTTCACCCGCACCCCGTCGGCCAGGAAGGCGGCCCCGTCCAGCGCCACCCGGTCACCCGGCGCCAGACCGGAGAGGATCTCCACCCAGCCGTCCTGGCGGATGCCGGTGCGCACCGGGACTGCGCGCACCCGGTCGTCGCCTTCCAGGCGATAGGCCACCAATCCGGCAGGGCGCCGCACCAGGGCCGCCTCCGGCAGCGCCGGCGCGGCGCGGTGCTCCGCCAGCACCAGGTCGGCGGTGACACGGCTGCCCGGCGGCCAGCCGTCACGGCCCCCGAAATCGGCAAGCGCCTCCAGGGTGCCGCTGGTAGCCGCCACCAGGGGCAGCACCTCGCGCACTTGGGTCTCCACCCGATCCGTCCCGCGGTACAGGGTGACCCGCTGGCCGGGCCACACCTGACCGGCCAGCTCGTCCGGCAGCAGCAGGCGGGCGCGCAGATGGGCGGTGTCCACGATGCGGAACATCGCCTTGCTCGCCGGCGACATGGGGTTGAGGTAGTCGCCCACCGACACCAGCCGCTGCTGCACGATGCCGTCCAGCGGCGCCTTCACCACGGTATGGGAGATCAGATAGTCCGCCTTCTTGAGCAGGGCCCGTGCATGTACGATGGCGGCGCGGGTCTGCTTGACGGCGGTGCGCGAGGCGTCCAGACGGGTATCGGCGATCAGCCCCTTGGCGAACAGCTTTTCGTCGCGCCGCAGGGTGGCGCGCTGATTGGCCAGAGTCGCCTCCAGGCGCGCGATGTTGGCCGCCGCCGCCTCGCGGTCGAGGCGGAAGCCCTCGTCGTCCAGGCGCGCCAGCACCTGTCCCTTGCGCACCCGGTCGCCCTCGTCGGCCAGCAGCTCCACCACCTCGGCCGCCACCTTGGCGTGGAGCAAGGGGGTGTTCACCGACTCGATCACCGCCTGCACCCGGGTCACCTGCGCCAGATCCCGGGCCTGCACGGTGACCGTGGTGATGGGGGTGGCCCGCTCCTCCGCCGCCTGCAGGCCGGACAGCATAAGGAACGCCAGCAGCCAGCCGATTCCCCGCCTCATGCCGCACCCCCTTGCAGATAACCCTGCACCAGGGTGAAGGCCAGCTCGGCGATCTGCTCGGGACTGCGATGGGTGTCGCCCGTCCCGGCCAGGTGGCCGCACAGGGCCAGCATGTCGTCGTGCTGCTTGAGCATGCCGAAGATCATCTCCGAGAGCAGAAAGGCGTCGCAGCCGGGGCGCAGTTCCTCGAGCAGGGCCATGAAGGGCTGCTGGATGGGCGAGAACACCGCCTCGCCGAGAAAGCCCAGGCGCTCGTCGTCGCCGTCGAGCAGCTCGCGGTCCATCAGGCGGCAGAAGGCCGGGATCTGGCGGATCTCTCGCGCCGCGGTGTGCAGGAAGCGGCGCAGCCGCTCGGACGCCGGGGTGTCGGCCTGGAGATCGGCCAGCAGCCGCTGCGCCGGACCCTCGAAGGCCGCGGCCACCGCCGCCTGGTAGAGCGCCTTCTTGTTGGGGAAATGGTTGTACAGCGCCGGGGCGCTCAGCCCCACCGCCGCCGCGATGTCGCGTACCGAGACGCCGTTGTAGCCCTTCTCGCTGAACAGGTCGATCGCGGTCGCCAGCAGGCGCCCCTTGGTGTCTTCCACGGGCGCCGGCGGCACCCCCTGCGCTTCTCTCGGCATGGCGGTCTTCGGTGGGTATGAATTAACGTTCGTTAATGATAGTCCAGGCGATGGCCACCTGCCAGGTCGCGTGGCACACTGACCTTTCATCGTTCTTGGAGCGGCCCATGCACTATCTGCCCGCGGAATTCCCCCTCGACCCGGACATCTGCTACCTCAACCACGCCGCAGTGGCGCCCTGGCCGCGGCGCACCGCCCAGGCGGTGGAGCGCTTCGCCTACGAGAACATGAGCCGCGGCGCGGCCGACTACCCGCGCTGGATGGCTACACTGGAGCGGCTGCGGGAGCGGCTGGCCTGGCTGATCGGCGCCCCCTCCCCCGACGACATCGCCCTGGTGAAGAACACCTCGGAGGGCCTTTCCCTGGTGGCGGCCGGGCTCGACTGGCAGCCCGGTGACCGGGTGGTGGGCATCGCCGACGACTTCCCCTCCAACCGGGTGGTCTGGGAGGCGCTGGCCGATCGCGGGGTGAGCTTCGATACGGTGGACGTGAACGCAGCGGCCGATCCCGAACAGGCCCTGATCGACTGCATGGGCGAGCGCACCCGCCTGCTGGCGGTGAGCAGCGTGCACTTCGCCAGCGGCCTGCGCCTGGACCTGGGGCGACTCTCGACCGCGTGCCGCGAACGCGGCGTGCTGCTGTGCCTGGACGCAATCCAGTCGCTGGGCGCGCGGCCCTTCGATCTGAACGAGACGCCGGTCGATTTCTTGATCGCCGACGGCCATAAATGGTTGCTCGGTCCGGAGGGCCTGGGCCTGTTCTACGTCGCGCCGAAGCGGCGCGAGCGGCTGCGCCTGTGCCAGTTCGGCTGGGCGATGCGCGAGCAGGCGGGCGACTACGATCCGGGCGCCTGGGAACCGGCGCACAGCGCACGGCGCTTCGAGCCCGGCAGCCCCAACATGCTCGGCGTGCATGCCCTGGAGGCCAGCCTGAGCCTGCTGCAGGAGATCGGCATGCACGAGGTGGAGCGCCACCTGCTGGGCAACGTCGGCTATCTGCGCGGGGCGCTGTCCGCCCTCCCCGGCCTGCAGTTCGTCACCCCGGAGGAACCGGCGCGGCACGCCGGCATCCTCTCCTTCCGCATCGCGGGGATGGACATGGCACGGCTGCACCGGGAACTGATGCAGGACGGGGTGATCTGCGCCCTGCGGGGTGGAAATCTGCGCTTCTCGCCCCATTTCCATACCCGGACCGACACCCTGGACATGGCCGTGGAACGCCTGGAAACCGCCCTGACACGATGCAGAAGCTCCTGATCTACGCCGGCCTCGCCCTGCTGATCCTGGGTCTGCTCTGGCCCTGGCTGGGCCGACTGCCCTTCGGCCGCCTGCCCGGCGACATCGTGATCGAGCGCGAGCACTTCACCTTTTATTTTCCGGTCACCAGCATGATCCTGCTCAGCCTGGTGCTGAGCCTGATCCTGTGGCTGTTTCGGCGATGAAGCCCTATCGGCACCACCGCATCCGGTCGACCTGCCTTTCGTCGAGCGCGCCTGACATTTCAGCAGGTTACAGAAAGACTGTGCGGCGGCCGAAGCCCTGACTGCCGGCACGCCTGTCCGGGGAAAACCTACCCGACATCCACGAAACCCATGTTCCGCAAGGGATAGATGGATTTTCGAATCGGTGCCGACTCGAATCGCGCCTCGGAGTCGGCTACGGAGTGCCCC
>CAZVIG010000250.1:0-3973 GCA_964627395.1 uncultured Sedimenticola sp. | reverse complement strand
CGCCGAGGACGCCGACATCACCCTGCGCCTGCACCAGACCCTGTGGCCGCGCCTGG
The DNA here is from genome assembly GCA_964627395.1 of uncultured Sedimenticola sp. Taxonomy (GTDB): domain Bacteria; phylum Pseudomonadota; class Gammaproteobacteria; order Chromatiales; family Chromatiaceae; genus MONJU. The sequence continues at coordinate 3,917 of CAZVIG010000250.1, read as the reverse complement.
AGGCAGAGCCGCGCCTGGCGGCGGTGCTGCGCGAGATCGAGATGCCGCTGGTGCCGGTGCTCTCGCGCATGGAGCGCACCGGGGTGAGCATCGACTGCGAGATGCTGGCGGAACAGAGCCGCGAGCTGGCGGAACGCCTGCACGCGCTGGAACAGCAGGCCTACGAGGTGGCGGGGCATCCCTTCAACATGGGCTCGCCCAAGCAGATCGGCCAGATCCTGTTCGAGGAGCTGGGGCTGCCGGTGGTCTCCAAGACCCCCAAGGGCGCTCCTTCCACCAGCGAGAGCGTGCTCCAGGAGCTGGCCGAGCAGGGCTTCGAACTGCCCCGCCTGATCCTGGAATACCGCGGCCTGGCGAAGCTCAAGTCCACCTATACCGACAAGCTGCCGGAGATGGTGAATCCGCGCACCGGCCGGGTGCACACCAGCTACCATCAGGCGGTGGCGGCCACCGGCCGGCTCAGCTCCTCCGACCCCAACCTCCAGAACATCCCGGTGCGCACCGAGGAGGGACGGCGCATCCGCCAGGCCTTCGTGCCCCAGGCGGGCTGGAAGATGCTCGCCGCCGACTACTCCCAGATCGAGCTGCGCATCATGGCGCACCTGTCCGGCGACGAGGGGCTGCTGCGCGCCTTCGCCGAGGGGCGCGACATCCACCGCGCCACCGCCGCCGAGGTGTTCGGCGCCGGGGACCCGGAGGCGGTCACCCCGGAGCAGCGGCGTTCCGCCAAGGCGATCAACTTCGGCCTCATCTACGGCATGTCCGCCTTCGGCCTGGCGCGCCAGCTCGGGATCGAGCGCGGCGAGGCCCAGGAATACATCGACCGCTACTTCGAGCGCTATCCGGGGGTGAAGGCCTTCATGGAGCGGACCCGCGAGCAGGCGCGCGAGCAGGGCTATGTCGAGACCCTGTTCGGACGCCGCCTCTACCTGCCCGAGATCAAGTCCCGCAACGGGGCGCGCCGCGCCGCCGCCGAGCGCACCGCCATCAACGCGCCCATGCAGGGCACCGCGGCCGACATCATCAAGCGCGCCATGATCGCGGTGGACGCCTGGCTGCAGGCCGAGCAGCCGCCGGTGCGGCTGCTGATGCAGGTGCACGACGAGCTGGTGTTCGAGCTGGCGCCCGAGGCCCTGGAGACGGCCGGCGAGGCGATCCGCCGCCACATGGCGGGGGCGGCGGAGCTGAAGGTGCCCCTGGAGGTGGACATCGGGGTGGGCGACAACTGGGAACAGGCGCACTGAGTCACATTTGCGGCAGGTTCCCGAAGGCCGTGACTATCAAAACGTGGACTGGTTCGCAAACACCTGCCCAGACAGGGACTAAAGTTTTACTCGACTACTGGATGCGTACTCGGGAAGAGTGGCATCCGATGGTTATCCGGTCACGGATGATCGGTTGTGTTTCCGGCTCGCAAGGCCCGCCGGGCTCCATCCCTGACTTCCCAGCCGGAAGCAAGCTGACCCCGCAAGGCTCCCCCAGGCCTGCGGGGTCTTTTTTGTCCGGAATTCAGGAACCTGCTTCCTGTCAGTTCCCCGCAGGTTCCGTCCCCTCCAGCTCCAGCCAGGCGCCGAGCCGCTGCCGTGCCTCGGCCACGCCCCAGCGCTTGAGGGCGGAGAAGGTCTGGGCGGAGAAGTCGGTGCTGAACTCCCGCAGCGTCTCGCTCACCTCCGCCAGCGCGGCCTCGGACTGGCGGCGGTTGAGCTTGTCCGCCTTGGTCAGCAGGACATGTACCGGCAGGGGGATCTGGTTGGCCCAGGCGAGCATCTGGCGGTCGTAATCGCGCAGGGGATGGCGGGCGTCCATCACCAGCACCAGGCCGCGCAGGCAGGCGCGTCGCTCCAGGTAGTCGGCCAGGGTGCCCTGCCAGTCGCGCTTGACGCTCTCCGCGACCCGCGCATAGCCGTAGCCGGGCAGGTCCACCAAGCGCCTTTCCGGGTCGATCTCGAAGAAGTTGAGGAGCTGGGTTCGGCCTGGGGTGCGGCTGGTGCGGGCGAGCTTGCGCTGGTCGCACAACAGGTTGATGGCGCTGGATTTTCCGGCATTGGAGCGGCCCGCGAAGGCGATCTCGTATCCTTCGTCGGGCGGCGCCTGCTCCAGGCGCGCGGCGCTGGTGAGAAAGCGCGCCCCGCGAAACGCCTTCTCCAGGGGATCGCTCACGGCGCCTCGGCCGGCCGGTTCCATTCGCCCGACTTGCCGCCGGACTTGTGCTCCAGCCGCACCTGGTCGATCTGCATGCCGCGGTCCACCGCCTTGCACATGTCGTAGATGGTGAGCAGGGCGTTCTGCACCGCGCACAGGGCCTCCATCTCCACCCCGGTCTGGCCGCGCGTCTCGGCGCGTGCGCGGGCGCGCACCAGCGAGGCCTCCACGTCGGGCTCGAAGTCCACCGCCAGGTGGGTCAGCGGCAGGGGGTGGCACAGCGGCACCAGCTCGGCGGTCCTCTTGGCGGCCATGATGCCGGCGATGCGCGCGATCCCCAGCACGTCGCCCTTCTTGTGGCCGCCCTCGAGGATCAGGCGCAGGGTCTCGGGCTGCATCCGGATCAGCCCGGAGGCGATGGCCACGCGGTGCGTCTCGGCCTTGTCGCCCACGTCAACCATGTGGGCCTGGCCGCGTGCGTCGAAATGGGTCAGCTCGTCGCTCATGCGCCTGCGGTGACCCGGTCGCGGTACTCGATGCTCTTCGGCACCTCGCGCACCTCGAAGGTCATGCTGTCGAGATCCCCCAGCACCCAGGTGGCCGGCGCGGTGCCGACCCCGCCCACGGTGCCCGGGTTGACCACCCAGGTGACGCCGCCCTTGCAGTTGACGATATCCTGGATCTCCACCTTGTGGCTGTGGCCGCAGCACACCAGGTCCCAGTCGCCGGTGGCCGCCATGGCGTGGGCGTAGTGAGGATAGTGCACGATGAAGATACTGCGCCCGCCCAGCTCGATGCCGGCGTCCATCCCGTGGTAGCGCACCAGGCTGCCCGGCTTGTGGGCGAGGCGGGTGAGGGCGTGTAGGTCGCCGGTGTTGTTGCCGTGGATCACATGCACCGGCAGCTCGTACTTCTCCAGGCAGCGCAGGGTGCTGGGGGCCACCAGGTCACCGGCATGCAGCACCGCCTCGGCGCCGGCGGCGCGGGCGTCCGCGACCGCGGCATCCAGCAGCGGGATGTGGTCGTGGCTGTCGGAGAGGATGCAGACCTTCATGGGCGTCTCGGGTGGGCGGAGAGGGACGCCATTCTATTAGAAGTTGGGCTTCTCGGGGGCCTCGCGGTACATCTGGACGCTGTCCATGATCTCCTTCTTCGCCTCGTCCAGGCCGTACCAGCCATCCACCCGCACCCACTTGCCCTCGTCCAGGTCCTTGTAGTGCTCGAAGAAGTGGGAGATGCGGTTGAGGATCTCGCCCGGCAGGTCGCGGAAGCTCTCCACCCCGCGGTAGGTCTTGCACAGCTTGTCGATGGGCACCGCCAGGATCTTGGCGTCGTCGCCCGATTCGTCCTTCATCTTCAGCACCCCCACCGGGCGGCACTTGATCACCGAGCCGGGGATCAGGGGGTGGGGGGTGAGCACCAGCACGTCCGCCGGGTCGCCGTCGGCGGAGAGGGTGTGCGGGATATAGCCGTAGTTGCAGGGGTAGTACATGGCGGTGGACATGAAGCGGTCCACGAACATGGCGCCGGTCTCCTTGTCCAGCTCGTACTTGACCGGGTCGGAGTGGGCGGGGATCTCGATGATCACGTTGATCTGGTTGGGCACGTCGCCGCAGCTGACTCGGTCGAGGTTCATGCACTGTCTCCTGGCAGGTGGGGTGGCTGGCGATTATAGCCCGCCTGAAACGCAAAAAGCCCCGCCGGAGCGGGGCTGGTGGAAGCGCGGGGATCTCACATCAGGGGCACGATCAGCAGCGCCACGATGTTGATGATCT
>CAZVIG010000249.1:0-3987 GCA_964627395.1 uncultured Sedimenticola sp. | reverse complement strand
GGCCGGCGCGCGCCGGCCTGGCGGTGGACGAGGCGGGCTTCATCCGGGTGGACGATCACCTGCGCAGTTTGTCCCATCCCGAGGTGTTCGCCGCCGGCGACGTGGCCAGCCTGCCGGACGCGCGCCCCAAGTCGGGGGTGTTCGCGGTGCGCCAGGGTCCGGTGCTGCATCACAACCTGGTGGCGGCGCTCGCCGGTCGCCGCCTGCGCCGTTACCGGCCGCAGCGTCGTTTTCTCGGGCTGATCACCACCGGCGACCGCTATGTCGTCGCCTCGCGTGGCGGCTGGTCGGCGGAGGGGCGCTGGCTGTGGAGCCTCAAGGACCGTATCGACCGCCGCTTCATGCGCATGTTCAACGAGCTGCCGCCGATGCCCGAGCCGGAAGGTCCGGCGCCCGCGGAGGGGCTGGCAGACGAGGAGACGCGGCGCGTGCTGGCGAGCCTGCCGATGCGCTGCGGCGGCTGCGGCGCCAAGGTGGGCGCCACGGTGCTGGAGCGGGTGCTGGCGCGCCTGCCCTGCGCCACCCGCCCCGAGATCCTGGCCGGCGCTCCGGGCGATGCCGACGACGCGGTGGCGCTGCGCCTGCCGCCCGACCGGTTGCTGGTGCAGAGCGTGGATCACTTCCGCGCCTTTCTGGACGACGCCTACACCTTCGGGGCCATCGCCGCCAACCATGCCCTGGGCGACCTGTATGCGATGGGCGCCGAGCCGCATTCGGCGCTGGCGGTCGCCACCGTGCCCTACGCGCGCGAGGCGGTGGTGGAGGAGACCCTGTACGAGCTGCTGGCCGGCGCCGCCGAGGTGCTGAGCGCGGCCGGGGCGGTGCTTGCCGGCGGCCATTCCGGCGAGGGGGCGGAACTGGCCTTCGGCCTGGCGGTGAACGGCCTGGCCGATCCGCAGCGGCTGCTGCGCAAGGGTGGGCTGCGACCGGGCCAGCGGCTGCTGCTGACCAAGCCCCTGGGCACCGGCACCCTGATGGCCGCGGACATGCGGCATCAGGCGAAAGGACGCTGGGTTGAGGCGGCGATCGCGCACATGCTGCAGTCGAGCGCCGAGGCGGCGGCCATCCTGCGCGCCCACGGCGTCACCGCCTGTACCGATGTCACCGGCTTCGCCCTGCTGGGACACCTGCTGGAGATGCTGCGCGCCTCCGACGCCGGCGCGCGGCTCGACCTGGACGCCTTGCCGGTGCTGGAGGGCGCGCGGGAGACCCTGGCCGCCGGCATCCAGTCCTCGCTGCAGCCGGAGAACCTGCGCCTGCGCCGCGCCCTCGCCGATCCGCAGGCCGCGCTGGACCACCCCCATTATCCGCTGTTGTTCGACCCGCAGACCGCCGGGGGACTGCTGGCAGGGGTGTCCCCGGAGCGCGCCGACGCCTGCCTCGATGCGCTGCGCCGGGCCGGCTATCGTGCCGCGGCGATCGGCGAGGTGGTGGCCGCGCAAGGACTGGAACGGATATGGACGGGACCCTGAGCCCCACCGCACAGCGCCGTTTTCCCTGGCGCTGGCTGGCGGTCGGTACCGCGGCCCTGCTGGTCCTGGCCTGGCTGCTCGCCGACTGGGTGCGGCAGGAGGCCCTGGGCGAGGCCGGCCGTCAGGCGGAGCAGCGGCTCGCCCTGTATGCGGCCAACCTGCAGGGCGAGCTGGCGCGCTACGAGGCGGTGCCACCGCTGCTCGCCACCAACCAGCGGGTGCTCAAGGTGCTGGAACAGCCGAAGAACTATTCCGCGGTGCAGGCCCTGAACGAGTATTTCGAGCAGGCGGCGGCGCTCACCGGGGCGCTGGACATCTACCTGATGGACGCGCAGGGGCTCACCCTGGCGGCCAGCAACTGGGCCTCGGAGCACACCTTCATCGGCCGCAACTTCAGTTTTCGTCCGTACTTCCAGCAGGCGATGCGCGGCGAGGCGGGACGCTACTACGCGCTGGGCTCCACCTCGCGGGTGCGCGGCTACTATTTCTCCTTCCCGGTGCTCAGGCTGGGGCGCCCGGCAGGCGTGGTGGTCGTGAAGATGGACATCGCGCGCATCGAGCAGGCCTGGCGCAACACCCGCGAGAAGGTGCTGGTGGTGGACCCGGACGGGGTGGTGTTCATCGCCTCGGAGCCTGGCTGGCGCTACCACAGCCTGGGGCCGCTGGACGAGGCCACCCGCGAGCGCCTGCGACGCAGCAACCGCTATCCCGGCATCGAACCGCAGCCCCTGCCGGTGAGCATGCGGGAGACCGACGAGGGGAGGCTGCTGTTGCGTGATCGGGACGGCAGCCGCTATCTCGCCAGCGCCCTGGACATGCCGCGCCTGGGCTGGCGCCTGTTGCTGCTGCAGCCTACCGATGCGGTGCAGCGTCAGGTGAACACCGCGCTGCTGCTGTTCGGCGGCACCGCCCTGGTGCTGGGACTGGCCGGCACCCTGGGCTGGCAGGCGCGGGCGCGGCGCTTGGAACGCATCCGCTGCGACGCCGAGGCCCGCGCGGCCCTGGAGCGCGCCCACGGCGAGCTGGAACGGCGGGTCGCGGAACGCACCGCCGACCTGCAGCGCGAGGTGGAGGAGCGGCGCCGCGCCGAGCAGGCCCTGCGCCACGCCCAGGACGAGCTGGTGCAGGCGGCCAAGCTGGCGATGCTGGGTCAGCTCTCGGCGAGCATCAACCACGAGCTGAACCAGCCGCTGAGCGCTATCCGCAGCTATGCGGAGAATGCCCACCTGCTGCTACAGCAGGGTAGAACCGAGGCGGTGGACGCCAATCTGCAGCAGATCGGCGAGCTGGTGGAGCGCATGGCCCAGATCAGCTCCCAGCTCAAGCTGTTCGCGCGCAAGTCCAGCGGCCAGCGTGCCCCGGTGTCGCTGCGCCAGGCGCTGGACGTGTGCCTGCGGCTGCTGGCCCCGGACCTGCGGCGTGCCGGGGTGAAGGTGACGCTGGATCCCTCGCTGGACGAGGTGCATGTGCTGGCCGATGCCACACGCCTGGAACAGGTGCTGATGAACCTGCTGGGCAACGCCCTGCACGCCCTGGAGGGCGAGCCCCGGCCGCGCATCCGCGTCGCCGCCGAGGTGAGCGACGGGCAGGTGGCGATCTCGGTGCGCGACAACGGCCCCGGCATCCCCAGCGAGCACCTGGATCAGATCTTCGACCCCTTCTTTACCACCCGCAAGTCGGGCCTGGGACTGGGGCTGGCGATTTCCCAACAGATCGCCGAGAACATGGGCGGGCGCCTGGAGGCGCGTAACCTGCCGCAGGGCGGGGCCGAGTTCGTACTGACACTGGAAAGAGTGAGCGAGACATGAGCGAGACGATGGCGGTGCGCTTCATCGACGACGAGCGCCTGGTGCGGGATGCCCATGTGCAGACCCTGCAGCTCGCCGGCTTCGAGGCGGAGGGCTGCGACAGCGCCGAGGCTGCGCTGGCCGATCTGCCGGCGGACTGGCCCGGGGTGGTGGTGAGCGACATCCGCATGCCGGGCATGGATGGGCTGCAACTGCTGCGCGAGCTGCAGCAGCGCGATCCCGATCTGCCGGTGATCCTGGTCACCGGCCACGGTGACGTGGCGATGGCGGTGGAGGCGATGCGCGCCGGCGCCTACGACTTCATCGAAAAGCCCTTCTCCGCGGAGCGGCTGGTGGAAGCGGTGCGCCGCGCCGCCGGGCGGCGCGCCCTGGCGCTGGAGAACCGCCGCCTGCGCCGCGAGCTGGAGATCCAGAGCGCGCCCGGCCCGCGCATCATCGGCAACAGCCCGGCCATGCGGCGGCTGCGCGAGACCATCCTGCGCATCGCCGACACCGACGCCGACGTGCTGGTGCTGGGCGAGACCGGCACCGGCAAGGAGCTGGTGGCGCGTGCCCTGCACGAGCACAGCCGGCGGCGGGAACACCATTTCGTGCCGGTCAACTGTGGCGCCATCCCCGAGAGCCTGATCGAGAGCGAGCTGTTCGGCCACGAGCCGGGGGCCTTCACCGGCGCCAGCGGACGCCGGGTGGGGCGCTTCGAGCATGCG
>CAZVIG010000248.1:0-3989 GCA_964627395.1 uncultured Sedimenticola sp. | reverse complement strand
CTCCTTCTCCATGCGCGGCTGCAGCAGCGCCAGTTGCGCCGGCGAAGGATCCTGAAGCATGGCCTCGACCGCGCGCCGGCGCGCCTGCGGATCGGGGCTGTCGAGATCCCGCGTCGCCAGCAGGGCACGGATGCTGCGACGCAGGGTGTTGTTGATCGTGAATTTCTTCAGCTTGCGTTTCTTGAACTCGCCCAGCGCCTCGCCGGTGACCGCGTCCACGGCCCGGAAACGCCGGCCTTCCTTGTCCACCCACACCAGCCGCTTCTGCTTCTTGAGCACCCGCAGACGACCGTCGAGGATGCCCTCGATCCAGCGGTAGCGCTGGGGGTGACCGCTGGAGACCAGGTCGCGCAGGGCCTGCTCCTTGGCCTGAAAGTCGCGCCCGAGCAGGGTCTCGAAGATCGGATCCAGGGCGGGATCGCCGGTCTCGATCTTCTTCGCCTGAACAGGCAGCGCCAGCAGGACGAGCAGCAGGGAAACGAGCAGCTTCATGGGTTCGGTATGCCGATTCGGGAAAAGGGGGCCGGCGAACCGGCCCCCGGGATGCCATGGCTCAGTAGTTCTGACCCGAGCACTTGCCGGTCTTGACGTTGTAGTTACCGCAGGAGAGCGGCTTACGCCAGTCGGCGATCAGGTCCCTGGAGCCCGGCAGATAGTCGGACCATGCATCGCCCACCACCAGGCCGGGGGTGCTGTAGACGATCTCGAACTGGCCGTCGTCCTGGATCTCGCCGATCAGCACCGGCTTGGTGATATGGTGGTTGGGCATCATCGCCGCATAGCCGCCGGAGAGGTTGGGCACGGCCACGCCGACCATGGCGTCCACCACCTTTTCGGGGTCGGTGGTGCCGGCCTTCTCGACCGCCTTCACCCACATGTTGAAGCCGATGTAGTGGGCCTCCATGGGGTCGTTGGTCACCCGGTCCTCGTTCTTGATGAACTTGTGCCAGGCCTCGATGAACTCCTCGTTGGCATCGGAATCGACGCTCATGAAGTAGTTCCAGGCGGCCAGATGACCCACCAGAGGCTTGGTGTCGATGCCGGAGAGTTCCTCCTCGCCCACCGAGAAGGCCACCACCGGGATGTCCTCGGCGGAGATGCCCTGGTTGCCCAGCTCCTTGTAGAAGGGCACGTTGGCGTCACCGTTGATGGTGGAGACCACGGCAGTCTTCTTTCCCGCGGAGCCGAACTTCTTGATCTCGGACACGATGGACTGCCAGTCGGAATGCCCGAACGGCGTGTAGTTGATCATGATGTCCTCGTCCTTCACGCCCTTGGACTTGAGGTAGGCCTCGAGGATCTTGTTGGTGGTACGCGGATAGACGTAGTCGGTGCCCGCCAGCACCCAACGCTTGACACCCTGCTTCATCAGGTAGTCCACGGCGGGGATCGCCTGCTGGTTCGGTGCGGCGCCGGTGTAGAACACGTAGCGGGAGGACTCCTCGCCCTCGTACTGCACCGGGTAGAACAGCGGCGTCTTCAGCTCCTCGACCACCGGCAGCACCGACTTGCGGGACACCGAGGTCCAGCAGCCGAAGATGGCCACCACCCCGTCCTTGGTGATCAGCTCACGCGCCTTCTCGGCGAACAGCGGCCAGTTGGATGCCGGGTCCACCACCACCGGCTCGATCTTCTTGCCGAGCAGCCCCCCTTTCTTGTTCTGCTCCTCGATGAGCATCAGCATGGTGTCCTTGAGGGTGGTCTCGGAAATGGCCATGGTGCCCGAGAGCGAATGCAGTATGCCCACCTTGATGGTGTCCGCCGCCTGCACGGCGCCGCTGACGAGCAGGGCCGCGGCGGCCGAGGCGGCCAGCGCCAGCCGGCGCACGGGGTTGGATGCTTTCATCGATCGTGTCTCCTCCGTTGTTCGGTTCGCTATGAGCGGCACCCGGACGGTGCGCTCCACCGCACAACAGAGCAGTTTCCGTGCCAGAAACATAACCCCATGATTCATAATGACTTGACTGCGACGTGCACTCTCATGGCCCCATACGAACGCACCATGAAGGTGCCGAAAAGGGAGTCATGCACCGAATTGGCGCCTTCAAAGCAAGCCGCAGGATCGGTGTGGAGGAAAAACGGGCCCAGATTTCGAGACCTGACGAAAAGGTGCCCCTACAGCTCGGCCCACATGCGCAGCAGGTTGACGTAGCTGCGATCCACCTGCTTGGTGTGCTCGTCGTCGGGGGCGATGCGCAGCAGGTGCTCGCGCGCCTGGTCCAGCTCGAACAGCAGCTCGCGCCGCTCCGGCTCGCGCACGAAGCTCTGGATCCAGGTGAGCGCCACCAGGCGTTCGCCCCGGGTCACCTCGGCCACGTGGTGCACGCTGCGCGAGGGATAGACCACCGCGCTGCCCGCCGCCAGCTTGACCTTCTGGTCGCCGAAGGGGGTGCGGATCACCAGCTCGCCGCCGTCGTAGCTGTCCGGGTCGTTGAGGAAGATGGTCATGGAGACGTCGGTGCGGAACTTGCCGCCGCCCATGATGGGGTCGTCCACGTGGTCGCCGTAATGCATGCCGGGCCGGTAGCGGGCGAAGATGAAATCCGCCAGACGGTGCGGCAGCACGGCGCTGCGGAAGCGGGCGTTCTGCCCCACGCTGGCCATGACGATGCGGTTGAGGCGCTGCTGGATCTGCGGGTCCTGCCCCAGCTCCTGGTTCTCCTTGACGCGGCGCGCCGCCATTCCGGCGGTGAGCTTGCCATCGACGAATTCCGCCCCCTCGAGGATCTCGCGGATCTTGTCGATCTGGGCGGGGTTGAGCAGTTCGGGGATCTCCAGCAGCACGACGGACTCCTTGGAACCCCGACACGCGGCCGGGGCATTGGCGCAGGGCTCCCGCTAGAATGCGCAACAACGGAATTGCAGGAGCCGCACCATGATACTCAAGGTGACCATCGCCGACCAATTGCTGGAGCTGAACGTGCCCGACGCCCTGATCGAGCGGGCCCAGGACTTCTTCGACCGGATGGACGCCGACATGGACCAGGGCTGGCAGGTGAACCGCGAATGGATCGACGACGTGGACCTGCCCCTGCGTGGCCAGATCGTGGCCAACAAGCTGCTCACCGCCCTCGAGAACCGCGACGACAACCTGGGGCGCCTGATGGCCGGTTACATCCTCTCGCGCTTCCCCGACATCGAGCGGGTGGAACTGTCCGAGGCCGGCGAGATCCGTGACCACGTGCTGATCCTCAAATCCGGCGCCGAGGTGGAGGCCAACCGCCCCAGCCTCTCCTTCAGCCATGCCGGCCTGCCCAGCGGGCTGAGCGAGGGCGAGGCGATGGCGCAGGCCGACAAGGACATCAGCGGGGTGTTCAAGATGGGCCGGCAGTACCGCTTCTCGGTATACGACCATGCCACCGGCGAATGGCAGCAGTCACCGGCCTTCGGCAGCCAGGAGGACGCCGAGGCGGCGCGCATGGAGGCCTACCGGCAGCGATTCGTCGCCCTGGTGAACGCCCCGCAGATCCATTGATCGGGGCGATGCCTTCGACTATGGGATCCAGCCGGCCGACATACCCGGCGACGGCGTCGCGGCTGAAGCCGCTCCCACAGGAAGGCATTCCGCCTATGGGAGGGGATTCAGGCCCGGCGGGGGCTTTGTCGCGGCTGAAGCCGCTCCTCCAGGACGGCGCCGCTTGACCGATGGCCGTCATCGACCAGGTCACCGCCCCCCTGGTGCTGCGCGATCCCGACGGCAGCGAGCGGGTGATCGCGGCCGCCTTCACCCACCCGCTGGGCCTGCTCTGCCTGGATCTCTACTGGCACCGGTCCACCCCCGACCAGGCCGCGCACCTGATCCGCGGCGAGCTGCAGGGCGAAGGCCCCTGGCGCATCGGCGATCATCGCCTGCGGGTACTCGGCTGTCACAACACCGATCCGCACCTGGCGGACCAGTTCGCCGCCTGGCGGGAATACCTGCAGACCCACCCGGACGAATATCCCCCGCGCGAGCAGATCCTCGAGATCGCCCGCCGCCTGGGCGCCAC
>CAZVIG010000247.1:0-4012 GCA_964627395.1 uncultured Sedimenticola sp. | reverse complement strand
ATGACTGAAGAAGAAAAGCTGGGCGAGATCCGCCGGCGCATCGACGCCATCGACGAGCAGCTCCAGACGCTGCTCAACCAGCGTGCCGAGGCCGCCATGGAGGTGGCGCGGATCAAGCTCGCCGCCGATCCCAATGCGGTCTTCTACCGCCCGGAGCGCGAGGCCCAGGTGCTGCGCATGGTGAAGGCGCGCAACCAGGGGCCCCTGCCGGACGAGGAGATGGGGCGGTTGTTCCGCGAGATCATGTCCGCCTGCCTGGCCCTGGAACGTCCGCTGAAGGTCGCCTATCTGGGACCCGAGGGCACCTTCACCCAGGCGGCGGCGCTCAAGCATTTTGGGCATTCGGTTCGTACCGAGCCGCTGGGCAGCATCTCCGACGTCTTCCAGGAGGTGGAGAGCGAGAAGGCCGACTACGGGGTGGTGCCGGTGGAGAACTCCAGCGAAGGGGTGATCAACCACACCCTGGACATGTTCATCGCCTCGCCGCTCAAGATCTGCGGCGAGGTGTCGCTGCGCATCCACCACAACCTGCTGGGCAAGCCGCAGCCGCTGGAGGAGATCACCACCGTCTTCTCCCACCAGCAGTCGCTGGCCCAGTGCCGCAACTGGCTGGACCGGCACCTGCCCTTCGTGGAGCGGGTGGCGGTGGGCAGCAACGCCGAGGCGGCGCGTCTGGCCGCCGAGACGCCGCACGCCGCGGCCATCGCCGGCAGCGCCGCGGCCGAGCTGTACGATCTGGACATCTTGGCCGAGAACATCGAGGACGAACCGGACAACACCACCCGTTTCCTGGTGATCGGCCGTCACGCCACCGGTCCCTCCGGCGACGACAAGACCAGCCTGATGGTCACCACCCGCAACGAGGCGGGAGGACTGTACCGCCTGCTGGCGCCGCTGGCCGAGCACGGCATCAGCATGACCCGCATCGAGTCGCGTCCCTCGCGCCGCGGCAACTGGGACTATGTGTTCTTCATCGACCTGCTGGGCCACCGCGAGGAGGTGGAGGTGGGCAAGGCGCTGGCGGAACTGGAATCCCTGGCGGGTCTGTACAAGGAGCTGGGGTCCTATCCCCGCGCCGCCCTGTGAGGAAGCCGTCATGAACAACCGTTTCGTCGCCCGCGCCGCGCCGGGCATCGCGCATCTGCAGCCCTATGTCCCGGGCAAGCCGGTCTCCGAGCTGGAACGGGAGCTGGGCATCACCGATTCCATCAAGCTGGCCTCCAACGAGAATCCGCTGGGCCCCTCGCCGCGCGTGCGCGAGGCGCTGGCCGGTGAGATGGACGAACTGGCGCGCTACCCGGACGGCGGTGCCTGGGCGCTGCGCGAGGCGCTGTCGCGCCACCACCGGGTGTCCCCCGACTGCATCACCATCGGCAACGGCTCCAACGACGTGCTGGACATGATCGCCCGGGTGTTCTTGTGGCCGGGACGCGAGAGCCTGTTCTCGGAGCATGCCTTCGCGGTGTATCCGCTCTCCAGCATGGCGGTGGGCGCCGAGCTGCGCATCGCCCCCGCGCGCGACTATGGCCACGACCTGGAGGCGATGGCCGACCGGATCACCCCGGCCACCGGCGTGGTCTGGATCGCCAACCCCAACAACCCCACCGGCACCTGGCTGACGCGCGACGCCCTGCGGGGCTTTCTGGAGTCGGTGCCGCCGGAGGTGATCGTGGTGGTGGACGAGGCCTATTTCGAATACGTGGCGCCGCTGGAGCCGGACTATCCCGACGCCAGCCTGTGGCTGGAGGATTTCCCCAACCTGGTGGTGACCCGTACCTTCTCCAAGGCCTATGGCCTGGCGGCGCTGCGCATCGGCTATGGGCTGTCCCACCCGGACGTGGCGGACCTGCTCAACCGGGTGCGCCAGCCCTTCAACGCCAACAGCCTGGCACAGGCGGCGGCGCTGGCGGCGCTGCAGGACCAGGCCCATGTGCAGCAGGCGGTGGATCTCAACCGCAAGGGCCTGGCGCAGCTCGAGGAAGGGCTGGAACGTCTGGGCCTGCGCTGGATCCCGTCGGTGGGCAACTTCGTCACGGTGCTGCTGGACCGGCCCGCCTCCGAGGTGGACCTGGCCCTGCTACGGCAGGGCGTGATCACCCGCCCGGTGGAGAACTACGGTCTCAAGGGCGGTCTTCGCATCAGCGTGGGGCTGCCGGAGGAGAATGCGCGTTGCCTGGCCGCCCTGGAGGCGGTGCTGTGAGCACGCCACTCATCGACACCCTGGCGGTGATCGGTGTCGGTCTGATCGGTGGTTCCCTGGCACGCGCCCTGCGCGAGGCGGGCCAGGTGCGGCGCGTGGTGGGTTGCGGCCGCGGCCGCGACAACCTGGAGCGGGCCATGGCGCTGGGCGTGATCGATGCCTGGACCCACGATCCCGCCGAGGCGGTGCGCGAGGCGGACATGGTGTTCGTGGCGGTGCCCCTGGGCGCCATGCGCGAGGTGTTCACCGCCCTCTGCGGCGCGCTGCGCGAGGATGCGGTGGTCACCGACGGCGGCAGTGCCAAGGCGAGCGTGATCGCCGATTTCGCCGCCGCCTGTCCCCAGGCCATGTCCCGCTTCGTGCCGGGGCATCCCATCGCCGGCACCGAGCGCAACGGGGTGGAGGCCGCCTTCGCCGAGCTGTATCGCGACCGCCGGGTGATCCTCACTCCCACCGCGCAAACCGACGCCGATGCGCTGGCACGGGTCTCGGCCATGTGGTCGGCCTGCGGCGCCGAGGTAGTGGAGATGGACGTCGCGCGCCACGACGAGGTGCTGGCGGCCACCAGCCATCTGCCGCACATGCTGGCCTTCGGCCTGGTGGATGCCCTGGCGCGCATGGAGGAGCACGACGACATCTTCCGCTTCGCCGCCGGCGGCTTCCGCGACTTCACCCGCATCGCCTCCAGCAATCCCACCATGTGGCGCGACATCTGTATCGCCAACCGCGCGGCCCTGGGGCGGGTGATGCGGCGCTTCGTGGCGGAGATGGACGCCCTGGCCGATTCCATCGAGCAGGGCGACGGCGAACGCCTGCTGGCCATCTTCGAGCGCGCCAAGGCGGCGCGGGACGCCTATGTCGACGGCCTGGACCGGCAGCGTGATGTCGCAGAGTGAGGTGTCGATCGCTGCGCCCGCGGAGCACCGGCGTCGCGCCGGCCAAGCCGTCAGGATGGCGGCGCTCCCGGTTCCGGCGCTTGCTCCCTCCGCCAGACTGCCGGGCTTTTTGCTGGGAGAACGAGAATGAAGCTACCCGATTTGCTCGACCTGGCGGGCGTCAGCCGCCTGCCTGTCAGTTACAAGGACAGCCTGGTCTCCGGCCTGGGTGGGTTCCTGGGCATCCTGGGCATTTTGTTGGTGAGCCAGTGGCTGCTCGGCGATGATTTTCCGGTGCTGATCGTGCCCTCGCTGGGCGCGAGCGCGGTGCTGCTGTTCGCCTCCCCGCATGTGCCCTTCGCCCAACCCTGGAACCTGGTGGGCGGGCATGCCATCTCGGCGATCGTGGGGGTGGCCTGCTGGCAGTGGATTCCGGATTTCACCATCGCCGCCTCGGCCAGCGTGGGCATCGCCATCGGACTGATGTATCTGGCCCGTTGCACCCATCCGCCCGGCGGCGCCACCGCCCTGGCGGCGGTGATCGGTTCCGAAGAGCTCCACCGCCTGGGGTATGCTTACGAATTCGAGCCGATCATGCTCAACGTGCTCACCATCCTGGCGGTGGCGGTCGCCTTCAATGCGTTGTTCCATTGGCGGCGCTATCCCGCCTGGCTGCAGCAGCACGCCGCGGGCGGTCCGCCGCCGGAGGGCTATCCACCGATCGCGCACGAGGACTTCGTGTATGCCCTGAGCCAGCTCGATACCTTCGTGGACGTCACCGAGGAGGACCTGCTGGAGATCTACCGCCTGGCGACGCGCCGCCATGTACAGCGGGAGCAGGGGAGCTGAAAAAGGCGAGCCCCGCATGTGCGGGGCCCGGGTGTTGGTAGGCGCGATTGGATTCGAACCAACGACCCCCACCATGTCAAGGTGGTGC
>CAZVIG010000246.1:0-4015 GCA_964627395.1 uncultured Sedimenticola sp. | reverse complement strand
CTGCGGCGAGATGATCGAGCGCATCGGTCTGGTGAACTTCCTCGAGGGCATCGGCGTCGAGGTGGATCCGAACATGGTCAACCACCCGCGCGAGTGTTCCTACGTGCGCATGGACGGCTGGGACGAAGAGGCCATCAAGTGGTTCGATCGTCAGGCTGAAGCGTCCTAATCGTCACAAACCGAATCCGACTCTCCCGTTCCTGCCGGCTTCGGCCGGCGGGACAGGCGGGAAGCGATTACCTGAATTCTGGAGGTAACAATGGCTACTGAAATGCGCGAACCGATCGAGTCCGGTTGTCCCGATCCGTTCCAGTACATGCACCCGACCATGCGCCGCAACTTCGGCCAGTGGGCGTACCACGAGCACCCGCGTCCGGGCGTGCTGCTGCACGTCTCCAAGTACGGCGACAAGATCTGGACCGTGAAGGCCGGCACCCAGCGCATCCTGGACCTGTTCACCCTGCGCAAGCTGTGCGACATCGCCGACGAGTATTCCGACGGCTACATCCGCTTCACCCTGCGCTCCAACCCCGAGTTCTTCGTCACCGACGAGGCGCGCGTCCAGCCCCTGATCGACAAGCTCGAGTCCGAGGGCTTCTGGGTGGGCGGTACCCAGAACTCGGTGACCACCCTGTCTCACACCCAGGGCTGGCTGCACTGCGACATCCCCGGCACCGACGCCTCCGGCGTGGTGAAGGCCATGATGGACGAGCTGGTGGACGAGTTCCGCAACGCCAACATGCCCAACCGTGTGCACATCACCACCTCCTGCTGCCAGATCAACTGCGGCGGCCAGGGCGACATCGCCATCAACGTGCAGCACACCAAGCCGCCGAAGATCAACCACGACCTGGTGGCCAACGTCTGCGAGCGTCCCTCCGTGGTGGCGCGCTGCCCGGTGGCGGCCATCCGTCCCGCCATGGTGAACGGCAAGCCCTCCCTGGAGGTGGACGAGAAGAAGTGCATCTGCTGCGGTGCCTGCTTCCCGCCCTGCCCGCCGATGCAGATCAACGACGCCGAGCACACCAAGCTGTCCATCTGGGTGGGCGGCAACCACTCCAACGCCCGCGGCAAGCCCACCTTCCAGAAGCTGGTGGCCTCCGGGATCCCCAACAACCCGCCGCGCTGGCCCGAGGCGACCGCCATCGTCAAGCGCATCCTCAAGGCCTACAAGGAAGGCGCGAAGGACTGGGAGCGTATCAACGAGTGGATCGAGCGTATCGGCTGGCCGCGCTTCTTCGAGGAAGTGGAGCTGCCGTTCACCAAGTACCACATCGACAACTGGCGCGGCGCTCGCAAGAGCCTGAACGCTTCTGCTCACATCCGCTTCTGAGCGGTCGGCGAGACGAGGTCACCTTATGAAACTGGCAGTACAGGTAAACGAGGGTCCTTACCAGCACGAGGCGAGCGACTCCGCGTACCACTTCACCAAGGCCGCCCTGGAGAAGGGTCACGAGGTCTTTCGCGTGTTCTTCTACCACGACGGCGTGCTCAACGGGACCCGTCTGACCACGCCGCCGCAGGACGATCGCAACATCGTCGAGCGGTGGGTGGAGCTGGCAGAAAAGTACGACCTCGATCTGGTGCTCTGCGTTGCCGCGGCCCAGCGCCGCGGCATCGTGGACGAGGGCGAGGCCGAGCGGAACGGCAAGGACGCGACCAACATCGCGCCCAAGTTCCGCATCTCCGGCCTGGGCCAGCTGATCGAAGCGGCGATCCAGTGCGACCGTCTGGTCGTGTTCGGTGACTGAGGGGAGAACAACGATGTCCGATGTAAAGAAGTTCATGTATCTGAATCGTCGTGCTCCCTACGGCACCATCTACGCCTGGGAGTCGCTGGAGGTCGTGCTGATCGGTGCCGCCTTCGACCAGGAAGTCAGCCTGATGTTCGTGGACGACGGCGTGTTCCAGATCGTCAAGGGCAGCGACACCTCCGAGCTGGACATGAAGAACTTCACGCCGACCTACCGCACCCTCGGTGACTACGGCGTGCGTCACATGTACGTCGACAAGCAATCCCTGGAGGCCCGCGGCCTGACCCAGGACGACCTGATCGAGGTCGCCTGGGAGGACTGGGAAACCGAGGAAGAGGTCGACAACATCGTCGAGGTCGTGGACTCGGAGCAGATCGCGAAGCTGCTCGAGGAATCCGACGTCGTATTCAGCTTCTGAGGTAGCGACATGGCTGATCTGTATACCGTGAACAAGTCACCGTTCGAGAAGAACTCCCTGGAAGATGCCATTCGCTTTTCGAGCGAGGGCGCCTCGATCCTGCTGATCGAGGACGGCGTCTATGGCGCCATGGCCGGCACCGCGGTCTCCGACCTGGTGACCAACGCCACCGGCCGCAAGTTCTACGCCCTGCGTGCCGACGTCAAGGCGCGGGGCATTTCCGAGGATCGTCTGATCGACGGTGTGGAACTGGTCGATTACGCCGGATTCGTGGACCTGGTCGTGGAATGCGACAAAGTCCAGGCCTGGCTGTAACGCAACGACTTGGCAAATCCTTAACGAAACAGGAGATACGCAATGGGTACCATCAACGTAAATGGCAAAGAGCTGGAAGTGGATGAAGAGGGCTACCTGGCCAACATCAACGACTGGGAGCCCGCCGTGGCCGAAGTCATGGCCAAGGAAGACGGTCTGGAGCTGACCGACGAGCACTGGGACATCATCAACTTCCTGCGCGACTACTACGAGGAGTATCAGATCGCTCCCGCGGTGCGCGTGCTCACCAAGGCCGTCGGCAAGAAGCTGGGCAAGGACAAGGGTAACTCCAAGTACCTGTACGGTCTGTTCCCCTATGGTCCCGGCAAGCAGGCCTGCCGCTACGCCGGCCTGCCCAAGCCGACCGGCTGCGTCTGATCCGGACGGGCCCGTAGTACTGGGGGGCGCTCGCGCCCCCCGGACCTGCAATCCAATCAAGAGGTTTTCGGAAACATGTCGTTTCTGACGGTCGCATTTGCAGCTATTTTCTACGCCGCCACGCTTCTGCTCGTGGTCGGTCTGGGGCGTCGCATCTACCTGTACTGGAAGACCCCGGCGCCGCTGAAGATCCCCACGACCCCGGCGCCGACCACCACCGGCGGGGTGGTACTGCGGATGTTCCGCGAAGTGGTGTTTTTCGAAAGCCTTTTCAAGGGAACCAAGTGGACCTGGCTGTTCGGCTGGATCTTCCACATGGCGCTGTTCGCGGTCCTGTTCCGCCACCTGCGCTACTTCCAGGAGCCGGTATGGGATCTGGTCGAATGGACCGGTCCGCTGATCAAGTATCTGGCCTTCGCCATGGTCATCGGCCTGCTGGGTCTGCTGGCGCGGCGCATCTTCGTGGACCGCGTGCGCTACATCTCCGCGCCGTCGGACTACCTGATGCTTCTGCTGCTGCTGGGCATCGGCATCAGCGGTGCGCTCACCACCTTCGTGGTGCATACCGACGTGGTCGCGGTGAAGTCCTTCTTCCGTCACCTGATCACCTTCAATTTCGAGACCATGCCCAATCTGCCGAGCGATCCGCTGATGATCGTGCACCTCGGGCTGGTCGCGCTGCTGATGATCGTGTTCCCCATCAGCAAGCTGTTGCATGCGCCGGGCGTGTTCTTCAGCCCGACCCGCAATCAGGTGGACAACCCCCGCGAGCAGCGTCACATCGTCGAGTGGGCGCGCAAGCTGGAACAATAATCCGGAGCAAGGTTAGCTGGCATGGCAAAAGCAGACTTCGAGATTCCGGAACTCAAAGAATTTCCGGAGATCCCGCCGATTCAGCCGGGGGCGATGGCCCACAGCAAGCCCTATGTGGCCAAGGCGGACTTCCAGGAGGCCCTCGGCTACCCGGGAGAGCTGGTCGACGACTGGCACGACAAGGCAATCGACGCCATGGGAGACCTCCTCGGCAAGTACCGTTCGCTGCAGGTGTTTCTCGATGCCTGCGTCAAGTGCGGTTCCTGTACCGACAAGTGTCATTACTACCTTGGCACTGCCGATCCGAAGAACATGCCAGTGGCGCGCCAGGATCTGT
>CAZVIG010000245.1:2902-4020 GCA_964627395.1 uncultured Sedimenticola sp. | reverse complement strand
AGGATATCCACCTTGAGCAGACCCAGCGCCTCCAGGTCGTCCTTCTCCCACTGGATGACGGTGCGTTCCGGCATGGCGGCGTTCTCCACCGGCACCAGGTCGTCGAGGCGGCCGCGGGCGATCACGAAGCCGCCCACATGCTGCGACAGATGGCGCGGAAAGCCCCGCAACTGGTTCACCAGCACCCGCAGGCGGTGCAGGCGCGGGTTGTCCGGATCGAACCCCGCCTCGGCGAGATATTCCGGCTTCAGCTCGCCGTGCCGGCGCCAGGCCGCGGCGGCCGCCACCAGGGCCTCGATCTGCCCGGCCTCCAGCTCCAGGGCGCGCCCGACGTCGCGGATGGCGCTGCGCAGCCGGTAGGTGATCACCGTGGCCGCCAGGGCGGCGCGTTCCCGCCCGTAGCGGCGATAGATGTACTGGATCACCTCCTCGCGCCGCTCGTGCTCGAAGTCCACGTCGATATCCGGCGGCTCGCCGCGCTCGCGCGAGATGAAGCGCTCGAACAGCAGATTCATGCGCGCCGGGTCCACCTCGGTGATGCCCAGGCAGTAACAGACCGCGGAATTGGCCGCCGAGCCGCGTCCCTGGCACAGGATGCCGCGCTCGCGGGCGAAGCGCACGATGTCCCACACGGTGAGGAAATAGGCCTCGTAACCCAGCTCGGCGATCAGCGCCAGCTCGTGCTCGATCTGGGCGCGCACCCGCTCGGGACAGCCCGCCGGCCAGCGGCGCTGCATGCCGGCCTCCACCAGTCGCCGCAGAAAGGCCTGCGGCGTACTGTCGGCCGGGGTCACGTCATCAGGATATTCGTAGCGCAGCTCGTCCAGGGAAAAGGTGCACGCCTCGGCGATGCGTAGAGTCTCGTCCAGCAGGGCCTCCGGATAGAGCCGACGCAGCGCCTCGCAGGGGCGCAGATGGCGCTCGCCGTTGACCAGGGCCTCGCGCCCCAGCGCCGCCACCGGGCGCTGCAGGCGGATGGCGCTGAGCAGGTCGCGCAGGGCACGCCGGCCGCGCGCATGCATCAGCACGTCGCCCACCGCCACCAGGAGGCGCGGGGGGCGCCGTGCAGATGCACGCGCGCGGCCGGCGCGCCCGGCGCCACCCGCCCAGCGCCAGCC
>CAZVIG010000245.1:0-2892 GCA_964627395.1 uncultured Sedimenticola sp. | reverse complement strand
CGAACCAGGCGACCTCGGCATCCGTGGCGGGAGCGAGCAGCGCCAGGCAGTGGTCCAGCCCCTGCTCCAGGTCCTGCCGCTGCAGCCGGTATCGTCCCTTTTCCGCACGCCGCCGCGCCCGGGTGATCAGCCGGCAGAGCTGGGCGTAACCCCTGCGGTCGCGCGGCAGCAGGGTGATGTCGGGCCCGTCCTCGAGGCGGAAGCGGCTACCCGGAATGAACTGCAGCCCCGCCGCCTTCGCCGCCAGATGCGCCCGCACCACCCCGGCCAAGGAGCACTCGTCGGTGAGCGCCAGCGCCGCATAGCCCAGCGCCGCCGCGCGCGCCACCAGCTCCTCGGGATGAGAGGCCCCCTGCAGGAAGCTGTAATTGCTGCAGCACTGGAGTTCGGCGTACATTGGAGAACCAACGTAGAACACCCAGGGGTTCCACGTCAACCGGCCGAGGATGAGGAAAGTTCCATATCACGCTACGACGACCTAGACTGGACGTAGCATGTTACGTTTCAAAGAGATCCCAGATGGCCGCTTCACGAGTCAATGAGCGGGTCGCCCACTATCGCCGCCGACTGCGCGAGGCGGGTCTGCGACCGGTTCAGATCTGGGTGCCCGATACGCGCCGTCCGGGCTTTGCAGAGGCATGCCGGGAACAATCCCGGCGCATCGCAGTGCTGGAAGAAACGACCCACGACACCACATCGGAGCGATTGCTCGAACAGGCCCTCGGTGACATCGACGGCTGGACGGCCTGACACGGGGCGACCTGATGACCGTCGCCCTCACGGGTGACCATGGCAAGCCGCGCCCGGCACTTGTTATGCACCACCCTCGAATCGCTCCGAGATATTTTCCAGCAACCGTTTTCCGTGTATCACCGCGACGACCAGAATTCGCTCATGCTCGAGGCGATATACCAGGCGATAGCTGTATATCAACCGCTCCCTTATGCGCTCATCGCCAATCTCAGGCACGACACGGCCTATCCACGGGAATTCGCGAATACTGCGAGAAGCCGACAATATTTCAGTAACAACCGCGCGCGCATAAAACTCGGAATCTCTCGCAATATATTCCGCGATCAACTCGAGGTCTTCCGTTGCCTCAGGCGACCACTTTACTTCGAGATCCACTTATCAAACTTTCTTTCCACTTCATCCTGGCTAAGCACCCCTTCCTTCTCGGCACGCTCGACTCCCCTATGGATCTTCTCGACCACATAGAGGTGATACTGGACATCCTCCAGCGAACAATCGTCAGGAAGCTTGTCCAGAAGCGCCTTTACCTCATCCTTAGCTGTACTCATGATTCGTTACCCAACACGCAACAGTGGAGCATTTATCCCGCAGGCACCACCAAGGCGCGACGGCTGCGGCGGGCGCCTCTAGCAGGATGTTGAAAAACGCCTTTTTTCAACGGCCTGCTAGTCAGTGACTGGGGGATAAATGCCTGTTGGACTGAACCACCCCTCGCGGCAGGGCGGTGATTTCGGTCATGGCTGCCTCCCTTATCAAAGTCCCTCCATGAACTTTTTCATCCACGGAAGCGGAAAACACGGTTTCCCGCTTCCTTCATTCTCAATGGCTTGCAACCATCGAAAATGGCGGCACATCCGTGTACCGCACACAGACCGTTGAAAAACACCGTTTTTCAACGGTCTGTTATTGGGCCATCGGGGCACCCTCATCTCCCTGATTCTTACCGAGTTTAGCGGATTTTCCTTCGACCGCGCAGGGCGATGCCTCGGCGTCTGTCGGGAGGATGGACGACCCAGCTAGCCGGGCACCGATTCGCGGTGCAGGGCCTGGCGCGGCAGATCGTCGCCGCCGTGGGTGTGGTCGCGGTAGTGCGCCCATGCATCCCGGCCGCGCCGCCGGAACGCCGCCTCCACCGCCTGGGCATACTCGCGACCGATCACCGCACTGCCGTCCCGCCTGCCCTGCGCCAGACGCTGCCGGGCCTCGGGCAGACCGACGAAGGTGAACACCTGGGCGCCGGGCGGCCCGTTGAGGATGTGCTCGCCCACCGCCTCCAGGCGATAGTTGCGCTCGCGTCGCTGCAGCCGCTGCAACTCGTCTTCGGTCACCCGGGCCAGTACCCCCCAGACCTGCTCCCCCGGTGCCGGCTCGATGTCGAGAAAGGCAACGAAGACCTCCGGCCAGCTCCCGTCCACGGCCCGATACCGCTTGTAGCCGGGGATGGCGCGGCGGTTGTCCATCGCCACCCCCCAGGTCCGCCGATAGCCCTCCAGGCACACCCAGGGAAAGTCCTCAGCGACCCACTCCTCGCGTCCCAGGGTACGCGCCAGGGAGGCGGGATCCACCAGCGAGCCGTAGCCGAACACCCAGGTGCCGCTCTCCTCCAGTCGCGCCGGCTCTCCGTTGAAAGGAAAGGCCTCGCACAGCCCCGGCGGCGGCCGGCGCCGCACCCAGGCCGAGGGATGGCGGGCGTGTGCGTAGTCCGGCACCACCTGGCGAAAGGGACCGAAGAACACCTCGCCATCGGCGATCCGGTAGTGACGCTCGCCGAACACCCCCTGATCCACCTGCGCCAGGGTGCCGCGGATGTCCACATGGAAGGCCTCCACCTCCAGCAGCCGACCGCTGCGCGGATCGGTGTAGAGCAGGCGGTCCACCCCGCCCGCTTCGTCCACGGCGGCGACCTGGATCCCGTGCTCGGCCAGCGGAACGAAGATGCGCAGCGGAATGTAGGGCTCGGCGAAGGGGTGACCGAGCGGACCGTCGCGCAGCACCCGGTTGCGCAGGGTATGGGGATCGACCCGCACCCGGGCCACGATGCGCACCTGGAGGCCGGTGACGGTCACCGGCGCGGCGTAGAAGCTGCACGCCAGGCGGTCGGGACCCTTGCCGTCGTGGAGGATGTTCAGATCCGGCTTG
>CAZVIG010000244.1:0-4026 GCA_964627395.1 uncultured Sedimenticola sp. | reverse complement strand
ATGCTGCCGGCGGCCCATCCCGGCGAGATGAACCTCACCTCCATGAACGGCGAGCGCCGCATGCGCCTCTCGGAGAAGTTCATGGACCCGCCGGGCGAGGCGATGCCCGACTGTCTGATCGCCGCGCGCATCGCCAACACCCTGAAGGTGATGTACGAGAAGGAGGGCAACGCCGAGATGGCGAAGCGCTTCTCCGGCTTCGACTGGAAGACCGAGGAGGACGCCTTCAACGACGGCTTCCGCAAGCCCAAGGGAATCGACAGCCAGGGCGGGGCCACCGGCCATCTGGTGACCTACGAGCGGCTGCGCAAGCAGGGCAACAACGGCGTCCAGTTGCCGGTGAAGGAGTACAAGGACGGCAAGCTGATCGGCACCGAGATGATCTACACCGACTACAAGTTCAGCACCAAGGACGGCAAGGCGCACTTCCTGCCCGCGCCCTGGACCGGACTGCCCGAGATGGTCGAGAGCCAGCGCAAGAAGTACAAGTTCTGGATCAACAACGGCCGCACCAACCACATCTGGCAGACCGCCTATCACGACCAGCGGCTGGACTTCCGCACCGGCCGCTATCCGATGGCGCCCATCGAGATCAACCCCGAGGACGCCAAGGAGCTGGGGATCGAGTCCGGCGACGTGGTGGAGGTGTACAACGACTTCGGTTCCACCTTCGCCATGGCCTATCTGGAGCCGGACCAGAAGCGCGGTCACACCTTCATGATGTTCGGCTACTTCAACGGCAACGTGGGTGACGTGGTCACCAGTTGGACCGACCGCAACTACATCCCCTACTACAAGGGGACCTGGGCCAATATCCGCAAGGTGAGCTCCATGAAGGACTACAAGGAGACCGTCTCCTTCAAGCGGCGCCGCTACGTCTGAGCGACCGGCGCATCCTTCGGGGCCGGTCCCGTGCGCGGGGCCGGCCCCCTTTTCGTCTGCTGCCCGCGGCGCGCGGGCGCTGTATCATTGAAGCCAAGGCATTCCGCCATCCGTTACGACCGATCAGAGGGCCGCATGAGCGACGCAAGACAGACCCGCCCGGTTCGCCTGGCGATCATGACCGTATCCGACAGCCGCACCCTGGAGAACGACACCTCCGGCGACGCCCTGGTGAAGATGGCCACCGAGGACGGCCACCAGGTGGTGGAGCGCATCCTGGTGCCGGACGACATCTACCGCATCCGCTACGAGGTCTCGCGCTGGATCATCGATCCCGGCGTGGAGGCGGTGATCACCACCGGCGGCACCGGGCTGACCGGCCGCGACGGCACCCCCGAGGCGGTGGCGCCGCTGCTGGACCGCACCATCGAGGGCTTCGGCGAGCTGTTCCGCTGGATCTCCTACCAGACGGTGAAGACCTCCACCATCGCCTCGCGCGCCCTGGGCGGGGTGGCCAACGGCACCTTCATCTTCTGCCTGCCCGGCTCCACCGGCGCCTGCAAGGACGCCTGGAAGGGGGTGTTGCGCGACCAACTGAACATCGAGCACCGCCCCTGCAATCTGGTGGAACTGATGCCGAGGCTGACCGAATCATGAGCGACGACGCCTGCTTCACCGGCGACGGCATGCTCTCCGCGGACCAGGCGCGCGCCGCGCTGATCGAGGCCGCCTGTCCCCTGGGCGAGGTGGAGCGCGTCGGCCTGCGCGAGGCCCTGGGTCGGGTGCTGGCGCAGGACGTGGTCTCGCCGCTGGACGTGCCGGGCCACGACAACAGCGCCATGGACGGCTATGCCCTGCGCGCCGCCGACACCGGGCCCGATGGCGCCCTGCTGCCGGTCGCCCAGCGCATCGCCGCCGGCCACCCCGGCGAACCCCTGGCGCCCGGCACCTGCGCGCGCATCTTCACCGGCGCCCCCATGCCGGAGGGCGCGGACGCGGTGGTGATGCAGGAGGAGGTCGAGCAGGAGGGCGACGCCATCCGCATTTCGCGCCAGGTGGCGGCGGGCGAGAACGTGCGCCCGCGCGCCAACGACGTGGCCCGTGGCGCGGTGGTGCTGCAGGCGGGCGAGCGTCTGCGCCCGCCGATGATCGGCCTGCTCGCCTCGCTGGGCGTGCCCGAGGTGACGGTGGTGCGGCGTCTGCGCGTGGCCCTGCTCAACACCGGCGACGAGATCGTCGAGCCCGGCCGTCCCCTGGCGGAAGGGCAGATCTACAACTCCAACCGCTACACCCTCACCGCCACCTTGCAGCAGCTCGGTTGCGAGGTGGTGGACCTGGGGCAGGTGGAGGACACCCTGGAGGCCACCCGCGCCGCGCTGCGCGAGGCCGCCCGGCGCGCCGACCTGATCGTCACCAGCGGCGGCGTCTCGGTGGGCGAGGAGGCCCACATCCGCGCTGCGGTGGAGGCCGAGGGCGAGTTGTCCCTGTGGCGGGTGCGCATGAAGCCGGGCAAGCCGCTGGCCTTCGGGCGGGTGGGCGACACCCCCTTCATCGGCCTGCCCGGCAACCCGGTCTCGGTGTTCGTCACCCTGTGCCTGTTCGGCATGCCCTACATCCGCGTCGCCCAGGGACGGTGTGAGCCCTTCCCGGCGCCAGCGCGGGCGCGTCTGGCGCGGGCCGTGGAACGGCCGCTGAAGCGGCGCGAGTTCATCCGCGTGCGC
This sequence comes from uncultured Sedimenticola sp., assembly GCA_964627395.1. Taxonomy (GTDB): domain Bacteria; phylum Pseudomonadota; class Gammaproteobacteria; order Chromatiales; family Chromatiaceae; genus MONJU. The sequence goes on along the minus strand of CAZVIG010000244.1, from coordinate 1,423 downwards.
CTGGAGACGCAGCCCGACGACCTGCCCCTGGCGCAGCCCTTCCCGCGCCAGGGGTCGGACGTGCTCACTAGCACCGTCTGGGCGGACGGGGTGCTGGAGATCCCCGAGGGCATGACCTTCGCCGAGGGCACCGCCCTCAACTTCTGGTCCTTCGAGAGTCTGCTGCAATGATCCAGGTGCGCTACTTCGCCCGTCTGCGCGACCAGCTCGGCACCGCCGCCGAGACGCTGGACGACCATCCGCTCACCCTGGGCGAGCTGGCCGAGCGGCTCGCGGCGCGCGGCGAGGCCTGGGCCGAGGCCTTCGCGGGCCCGGTGCTGATGGCGGTCAACCACGAGATGGCCGGCCCCGACACCGTGCTGCACGACGGCGACGAGGTGGGCTTCTTCCCTCCGGTGACCGGCGGATGAAGGTCCATATCGCCGTCCAGGAGGCCCCCTTCGACGCCGCCGCGGAACAGGCGCGGCTGTGCGCCGGCGACCCCGACATCGGCGCGGTGGCCAGCTTCGTCGGGCTGGTGCGCGGCCACAACCGGGTGGAAGGACAGGAGGCCGAGGTAACCACCCTCACCCTGGAACACTACCCCGGGATGACCGAGAAGGCCCTGGGCCGCATCGTGGACGCCGCCGCGGAGCGCTGGCCGCTGCAGGGGGTCACCGTCATCCACCGCGTGGGCGAGCTGCGGCTGGGCGAGCCCATCGTCCTGGTGCTGGCCGCCAGCGCCCACCGCCAGGCCGCCTTCGAGGCCTGCCAGTTCATCATGGACATCCTCAAGACCGAGGCCCCCTTCTGGAAGAAGGAACGCCTGCCCGACGGCAGCGAGCGCTGGGTGGACGCGCGCGAGAGCGACGGCGAGGCAGCGGCGCGCTGGCTGCGTTGAGCCTTCCAGGGAGGCCCTCCTATCGCCCCTCCCCAATCTTCCCCGGGGTGGCCTAGGATGATCGAGGCGCTGCACTGGCAAGACGAGCGGTTGCCGGCGGCGACGCTGGTGGCGCGCGCCGAGGCCCTGGCGCAGCGTCTGGCCGCGGCCGGGGTGGGGGAGCGCCAGTTGCTCGCCACGCCGGCGGACGATCCTCTGCAACTGGTGCTGCTGCGCTTCGCCCTGGAACGGCTGGGCGCGGCCCTGCTGCCCCTGGCGCCCAACGCCGAGGCCCCGCTCACCGACTGGGGCGTGGGCTGGCGCTGGGACGCCACTGCAGGTCAGCCCGTGGCATTGGGCACTGCGCCACCGGTACACCCGGAGGGCATCTCGCTGGCGCTGGCCACCAGCGGCTCCACCGGCGCGCCGCGGGCGGTGCTGCTGAGCGGCGCTGCCCTGGCCGCCTCGGCGCAACGGGTCAACCGGCGGCTGGAACTGGGGCCCGGCGATACCTGGCTCGGTTGTCTGCCTCTGACCCACATGGGCGGCCAGGCGATTTTCGAG
>CAZVIG010000243.1:0-4062 GCA_964627395.1 uncultured Sedimenticola sp. | reverse complement strand
GGCGAGCGCCCCCAGCAGTGCCAGCGGCAGAAGCAGCCAGGGGGCCCGCTCCACCCACTGGTCCGCCTCCTGTTCGCTCCGGAGCAGCTTGCGGTTCAGGGTCGGGGACGGCGGAGGCAGCAGGGTACGCAGATCGCTGTCGTCGGCGCGGATGCGCAGATAGCGCCCACCGCCGGCCTCGGCCAGGCGGCGCAAGGCCGCCTCGTCCAGCTTCGGGACCACCACCTTGCCCTCCGCGTCGCGCAGGTAGCCGCCCTGGCCGTCGGGCAGAGGCGCACCCTGGGGCGTGCCCACCCCCAGCACCGCCACCCGGTGGCCGCGCTCGCGCAGCCGCCGCGCCGCGTCCAGGGCCGCCGGGTCGCTGTATCCGTCGGTGATCACCAGCACCCGTCCCCGGCCCGCGCCGGCCCCGAGCAACAGCCGCTCCGCCTCCGTCAGGCCGAGATCCACGCGGCTGCCCTGCACCGGCATCAGCGCCGGCGACAGGGCCCCGAGCTGGGCGGCGATGGTGGCGGTGTCGGTGGTGAGCGGGGTCACGGCGAAGGCATCGCCGGCGAACACCACCAGCCCGGTCTGGCCCTCCTGGCGCAGGCGCAGCAGGTCGCGCACCTTGAGGCGCGCGCGCACCAGGCGCGAGGGCGGCAGGTCGGGCGTCTCCATGGAGCGGGAGAGATCCAGTACCACCACCAGGGCATCGGCGGCGCGCAGCACCGGCGCCGGCTTGCGCTCCCACACCGGCCCGGCCAGGGCGATCACCGCCAGCAGCCAGCCCAGGGCCAGCAGGACAGGCCAGAGGCGGCGGCCCGACCCGCTGTCCCCGTCGTCCTCCAGCAGGACCGGCTGCAGGGCGGGATCCACCACCCGCCGCCAGGGGCTGGCATCGTCGCCGGCGCGGCGCAGCCACCACCAGAGCCCGGCCAGGGGCGGCAGCGCCCACAGCCAACCCGGATGCAGAAAATGAAAGCCCTCAGGCATGGCGTCTCCTCCAGGGCGGGGCCAGGCCGAGGGCGATCGCCAGGCTGAGCGCCAGCGCCAGGCCCAGCGGCCAGCGGAAACGCTCGGAAACAGGGCGGTAGGTCTTCTCCTCCTGGCTGCTGGGTTCCAGGCGGTCCAGCTCGCCGTAGATCGCCTCCAGCTCGCGCGGGTCGCGGGCGCGGAAGTAGCGCCCCCCGGTCTTGCGCGCGATGGCGCGCAGGCTCGCCTCGTCGAGGTCCGAGCCCATGCGGAACCGCAGCCCCAGCAGGCCGCGCACCACCCGCTCGCCGCCGATGCCGATGGTGTAGATGCGGATCCCCTCCTCGGCCGCCAGATCGGCGGCCCGCAGAGGATCGATGCTGCCGGCGGTGTTGCGGCCGTCGGTGAGCAGGATCAGCACCCGGTTGCCCGCCGGCGAGTGGCGCAACCGCTTTACCGCCAGGCCGATGGCGTCGCCGATGGCGGTGTTCTCGCCCGCCAGGCCGATGGCCGCCTCGTCGAGCAGCTTGCGCACGGTGTCGCGGTCGAAGGTGAGCGGCGCCTGCAGATAGGCCTGGTCGCCGAACAGGATCAGGCCGATGCGATCGCCACGGCGGCGCTGGATGAAGCGCCCGGCGACATATTTCACCGCGCTGAGCCGGTCCACCAGACGATTGCCGATACGCATGTCGCGCTCCTTCATGCTCCCGGAGAGGTCCACCGCCAGCATCAGGTCGCGTCCGCTCACCGGCAGGCGCACCGGATCGCCCACCCACTGCGGACGCGCCGCCGCGGTGACCAGGGCCAGCCAGGCGAGCAGCCCCAGCCACAGGGGCCAGCGCCGGCGCCCCTGGCGATCGCCGGTCAGATGCGCGGCCAGCTCGTCGTAGAAGGGAATGCGCAGGGCGCCGCCATGCCCCCGGCGGGCGCGCGGCAGCAGCCAGGCCGCCAGCAGCGGCAGCGGCAGCAGGGCGAAGGCCCAGGGCCAGGCGAACTGCAGGTTGTTCACGACGACTTCTCCTGCCGGAGGATCCAGTCCCGCGCCAGGCGCAGCAGCGCCTGACGATCGACCTCGCAGCCGGGACGGTAGGGGCCGTCCGCCAGCACCCGGCCGGGACCCTCACGGAAGCGCCCTCCGCCGCCGTGATCGTCGAGGAAGCGCAACCAGGCCTCGCCGCTCAGTCCCGCCACCTGCTCGCGGGGATAGCGCCCCAGGGCGACCCGGCGCAGCAGCTCCGCCACCGCGGTGACCAGGGCGCAGTCGTCGGACGCGCCGCGTGCCAGCGCATCCAGCCGCGTCAGCACGCGCCGCAGGCGGCGGCGCCGATGCCAGGCCCGGAACGCGCGCCAGCCGATCCACCCCAGCACCAGCGCCAGCAGGGCCGCGAGCGCCCACCATCCGGGGGCCGGCGGCCACCAGCCGGGAGGCGGCGGCAGATGGATGTCCCTCAGCCCTGCCAGGGGATCGCTCTGCGGGGTCATCGGCGTGCGTCCGCCAGTTGTCCCAGCCAGGCGCCCAGCACCTCGCCGGGCGCATCGGTGGTGGCCAGTTCCAGGAGCGGGACGGCCTGCGCCTTGAGCAGCTCGCCCAGGCGCCGGCGCCGTTCCGCGAACAGCTCGCGGTAGGCCTCGCGGTGCCGCGCATCGCGCAGGTCCAGCCAGCCGTGACGGCGCCCATCGGTGACCGGATAACGCGCCGGGGGCGGCGGGGTCCGTTCCAGCACGTCCACCACGCGGACCGCCAGCACCTCGTTGTGCCGGCGCAACTGGCCCAGCAGCAGCGCCGTCTCCTCGTCGATGTCGTGGAAGTCGGAGACCAGCACCAGCAGGCTGCCGGGACGCGCCACCCGGCGCAGGCGCCGCAGCGCCTCGTTGAGGGCGCCGGGCCGTGGCTTCGCCTGCAGGCCGTGCGCCGGATCCGCCGCGCCGGCGACCGCACGCAGCAGGCGCAGCACCCCGCGGTCGCCGGCGGCGGGACGCAGCTCGCGGTGCCTTTCGTTGAACAGCAGCGCCCCCACCCGGTCGCCGTGACGCACCGCGGCCCAGCCCACCCAGGCCGCCACCTGGGCGGCGATCACCGACTTGAAGCGGCCCCGGGTGGCGAAGAACATGCGCGGCCCGAAGTCGAGCAGCAGCATCACCGGCCGCTCCCGCTCCTCGTGATACACCTTGGTGTGGACCTTGCCGGAGCGCGCCGTGACCCGCCAGTCGAGGCTGCGGATGTCGTCGCCCGGCTGATAGATGCGCGACTCCAGGTAGTCCATGCCGCGCCCGCGAAAGCGCGAATGATGCGGCCCCGCCAGCAGGCCGCGCGTCGGGCGGCGCGGGCGCAGCGCGCGGCCGCGCACCTCGCGGCGCAGCGCGATCAGCTCGTCCAGCGCGGGACGGACGGCGGGATGGTCCAGCGCCGCGGCCATCACACCACCGGCACGCGCCGCAGCAGTTCGTCGATGAAACGGTCGGGGGTGATGCCCTCCGCCTCCGCCTCGAAGGAGAGGATCAGGCGGTGGCGCAACACGTCGTGCACCACCGCATGCACATCCTCGGGAGAGACGTAGTCGCGGCCTGCCAGCCAGGCATGGGCGCGCGCGCAGCGGTCCAGCGAGAGGGTCCCGCGCGGACTGGCCCCGTAGGCGATCCAGCGTGCCAGGCCCTCGTCGTAGGGCGCGGGATCGCGGCTCGCCACCACCAGTTGCACGATGTACTCCTCCACCGGCTCGGCCATGTGGATGTCCAGCACCTCGAGGCGGCCCCGGCGCACGTCGTCGCAGCGCAGCAGCACCTCCGGCGTCTCCGGCGCCTGCATGCGGCGGCGCGCCTGCTCGCGCACCAGTTGCAGGATGCGGCGCTCCGCAGCGGCGTCGGGATAGCCCACGTCCACGTGCATCAGAAAGCGGTCGAGCTGCGCCTCGGGCAGCGGATAGGTGCCCTCCTGCTCGATCGGGTTCTGGGTGGCCATCACCAGGAAGGGCTCGGGCAGCGGATAGGTGGTCAGCCCCACCGTCACCTGGCGCTCGCCCATCGCCTCGAGCAGCGCCGACTGCACCTTGGCGGGGGCGCGGTTGACCTCGTCGGCCAGCACCAGGTTGTGGAAGATGGGGCCCTTCT
>CAZVIG010000242.1:0-4064 GCA_964627395.1 uncultured Sedimenticola sp. | reverse complement strand
AGTCCGGGTCGGAGATGTTGGCCTTCGTCGGTCAGCCTCGTCTGACCGGCGAGATGCCCGGCGCGCGCTCGCCGGAGGAAACCGCTGCAGCCCTCCTTGCCGCCTATCGAGAGCAGGGCGAGGCCTTTCTCGAGCAGGTGCGGGGCGATTTCGTCATTGCGGTGGTGGACGGTGATCGGCAGCGATTGCTGCTGGCGCTGGACCGGCTCGGACAACACGCCCTCTACCACGCCGAGGCCGGGGGCGGTCGGGTCTTCGGCACCCGTCTGGGTCCCCTAGTCCAGGCGCCGGGGGTGGACGATCGCATCGCACCGCAGGCGATCTTCGATTACGTCTATTACCACCACTGCCCCAGCCCGGGCACCATCTATCGCGGCGTGGAAAAGCTCGAGGGTGGCGAATACCTGCTGGTGGAGCCAGGGCGGGTGGTGCGCCGCCGCTACTGGATGCCGAGCTTCTCCCGCAACGCGGCATTGGGTGCCGACGAGGCCGGAGTGCGGCTGATGGAGCTGCTGGAACAGGCGGTACGCCGGCAGCTCGAGACGGCGCCGCGGCCAGGGGCTTTCCTCAGCGGTGGATTGGACAGCTCCACGGTGAGCGGCCTGCTGGCACGGGCGAGGCCGGACGACTGCCATACCTTCTCGATCGGTTTTCCGGTGACGGGCTACGACGAGACGGAGTATGCCCGTGCCGCGGTGGAACACTTCGGCACCCGGCATCATGAGTTCGTGCTGCGCCCGGAACACACGGTGGAGGCGGTGGCAGAGATCGCCCGTTTCTATGACGAGCCCTTCGGCAACTCCTCTGCCCTGCCGGCGCTGTTCTGCGCGCGGCTCGCGCGCGAGAACGGTGTCGAGCAACTGCTGGCGGGCGACGGCGGGGATGAGCTGTTCGCAGGCAACGAACGCTATCAGCGGCAGTTGTTGTTCGAGCGCTATCAGCGTGCCCCCGCTTCCTTGCGGGGCCTGCTCGAGGGGGCGCTGAAGGCGATCCCGCTGGGTGACGGCGTGGACCTGCTGCGCAAGGCGCGGCGTTACGTGGAGCAGGCGCGCACCCCCTTGCCGGATCGCCTGCAGGACTACAACTTCCTCCACCGGCATGCCGCTCAGAGCGTCTTCGATGCAGGCTTCCTTGAGCAGGTGGACACCGAACGCCCCCTGGCGCTGCTGCGCGAGGTCTACGCCCGGCCGAAGGATGGCGACGCCCTGGATCGCATGCTCTATATGGACTGGAAGACCACCCTGCACGACAACGACCTGGTCAAGGTGAACGAGATGTGCCAGCTCGCCGGCATCGACGTGCGCTATCCGATGCTGGACGACGAGGTGGTCGCCTTCTCCACGGCCATTCCCTCCTCGCTGAAGATGAAAGGCGGCGAACTGCGTGGCTTCTACAAGGAGGCGGTGCGTGGTTTTCTGCCGGAGAAGATCATCAACAAGTCCAAGCATGGCTTCGGGCTGCCCTTCGGCGTCTGGCTGGCCGACTACGACCCCCTGCGCCAGCTGGCCTACGACAGCATCGCTGCGCTCAAGGAGCGGGGCTATTTCCGGCCGGAGTTCCTGGACCATGCGATGGAGATGCACCGCAAGGTGCATGCTGCCTATTACGGCGAGCTGATCTGGATCCTGATGATGCTGGAACAGTGGTTCCAGGGCCACGAGCGTGCCGATGAATCCCGGATCGCCGTTTGACCGGATCGCCCTGCCACCGCTCGCCTCCCTCGCCGGCCTGGCCTCGGGGAAGGGGCGCGGCGCCCGTCTGTTCATCCTGATTTATCACCAGGTGCTGGAAGGACCGGACCCGATGCGTCCCGGCGAGGTGGACGAGGCCGCCTTCACCTGGCAGATGGCCCTGCTGGCGCGCCATTTTCGGGTGCTGCCACTGGCCGAAGGCGTGCGGCGTCTGCGCGAAGGCACCCTGCCACGCCGCGCCGTGGCCATCACCTTCGACGATGGCTATCGCAACAACTACAGCCGGGCGCTGCCCATCCTGGAACGCTTTGGCCTGCCGGCCACCTTTTTCGTCGCCACCGGCTTCCTCGACGGCGGCCGAATGTGGAATGACACCGTCATCGAGACCCTGAGACGCACGCGCAGAGAGGAGGTCGCGCTCCCCGAATATGGCCTGCCTACGCTACGCCTGGACAGTATGGGGAGCCGTTGTCGGGCGGCGCACCAGATCATCGACGCCATAAAGCATCTGCCTTTCGACGAACGTGCCGCGCGGGTGGAGACGATCGCCCGGCTCGCAGATGATCTGCCGGACGACCTGATGATGACCTCGGATCAGGTGCGCGACCTGGCGCGGCGGGGTATGGAAGTGGGCGGTCATACCGTCAACCATCCCATCCTGTCGCGGCTCGACGACGATGCGGCAAGACGAGAGATTCATGAAGGGAAGGAACACCTGGCCGATCTGATCCGCAAACCGGTGCAGCTGTTCGCCTACCCCAACGGCAAACCGGGCAGGGACTACACGGAGCGGGATGTCGGACTGGTGCGCGAGGCCGGCTTCGAGGCTGCCGTGAGCACCACACCCGGAGCGTCCTGCAGGCAAGACGACGTGTTTCAACTGCGTCGTTTCACTCCCTGGGATCCGAGTCCCTGGCGCTTCGTCGCGCGCATGGCACAGTACTATCGGATGGCGCCGGCGGCATGAGAGATATCGCGGTATTCGGTCTCTTCGCGGTGGGACTCTTCTATGCCCTGAAGAGTCCCTACTACGGCGTGTTGCTTTGGTCGCTGTTCAACTACATGAACCCGCACCGGCTCACCTGGGGTGCGGCGTTCGGTTTCCCCTTCGTCTATGTGATCGCTATCGTCACCATCGTCTCCTTCCTCGTGTCCAGAGAGAAGCGGCCCTTCCCGATGTCGCTGCCGCTCTTTCTCTGGCTTTGTTTCCTGGCATGGGTCGGCATTACCACACTGTTCGCCCTGAAGGATCATCTGGCACAGGATCAGTTCATCAAGGTGATCAAGATCCAGATTCCCGTATTGATGACGCTGTTCCTGTTCTATAACCGGGAGCGTCTGGAAGCGCTCCTGGCCGTCATCGTCTTCTCCATTGCCTTTTATGGGGTAAAAGGCGGTATCTTCACCTTGATGACCGGCGGTTCCTATATCGTATGGGGGCCTCAGGGTTCGTTCATCTACGGCAACAACGAACTGGCGGTGGCCATTCTGACTGTGCTGCCGCTGCTTTTCTATTTTCGTAAGCAGACGCAAAAGGTCTGGTTGAAACGGTTGCTGCTGATTTGTGCGGGTCTGATGCTGGTATCTGCGATAGGTACCCAGTCGCGTGGCGCATTTCTCGCATTGCTGGCATTGGGCGGTTATTTCTGGTGGCGTAGCCGGAACAAGCTGGCATGGGGGCTTGGACTGGCGCTCCTGGCCGTGGTGGGTCTGGCGGTGGTCCCAGAGAGCTGGAAGGAGCGTATGAGCACCATCCAGAACTATGAAGAAGACGCCTCTGCTCAGGGACGTATCCGAGCCTGGAAGTTCGCCTATCACCTGGCCAACGCCCGTTTGACGGGAGGCGGTTTCAATCCCTGGAACCGCGAGAACTATCTGCGCTATCTGCCCGGATTCGATCCGAAGCACCAGGCTTTCGTTGCGCATAGCATCTATTTCAGCGTGCTCGGTGAGCACGGGTGGCCTGGCTTGCTGCTCTATTTGAGCGTGATGTTCCTGACCTGGAAGCGTCTGGGCGATGTGATCAAGCGTACCCGAGGGGATCCGGAGCGTCGTTGGATGGCGGACATGGCCGAGGCGATAAAGATCGGCATGGTGGCCTATTTCGTCGGCGGGGCTTTTCTAAGCCTGGCCTATTTCGACCTGCCCTGGCATTTCGTGGCCATCGGTCTGATTCTGGTGTATTTGAGTCGTGACGCCGAAGGGGTGAAGCGCACCGAGGGTGAGACTCGGGGGGCGCCAATGCCCAGACCGCCGATGCGTCCGATGCCACGTTACTGATGAGTACACGGCGTCACATCGCGATCACCTTTGCCGCCAAGTACATCGAACTGGGGCTGGGATTCGTTTCCAGCATCATTCTGGCGCGTCTGC
>CAZVIG010000241.1:0-4073 GCA_964627395.1 uncultured Sedimenticola sp. | reverse complement strand
TCGGTGATGGAGGCGGTGGCATCGTGCGCCAGCTCGGGGGACACCTCGAGACTCACCAGGCCGTCCTGGCCGTCGCTCTCCCGGTGGATCGGCAGGAGCTGGTCCGCGGCGCTGCGGATGTCCTCCAGCACCAGCGCCTCGTACAGCGCCGCGGTGTCGCTGCAGCGCGGGGCGAGGCGCGCGATCGCCTCGCGATAGTCGTCGGTCTCGAGCAGGGCGTGCGCCAGGATGGCGGGGTTGGAGGTGATGCCGCAGATGCCGTCGTCCTCGATCAGGCGCTTTAGCGGGTCGCCGAGCAGCCCGCGCTGCAGGTCGTCCAGCCAGGGGCTCTGGCCGAGGGCCTTGAGCGCCAGCAGCGGATTCACGCCGGGGCCCCCGTCACCTGCGCCGGGTCGCGCAGCAGCTCGCCCAGGGTGGCGAGGAAGCGCGCCGCATCCGCCCCGTACACCACCCGGTGGTCGCAGCTCAGGGTGAAGTTCGCCTCGCCGTCGTGCGCCGCGCCCACCGCGAGAATGGCGGCGGCGCCCATCGGCACGATGGCATCGAAGACGGTCACCTCGGGGAAGGTGCCGAGGTTGGAGAGATAGAAGGTGGCGCCGCTGTAGTCCTCCGGTCGCAGGCGGCGGCGGGCGATTTTGTTCTTGAGGATGCGCCAGTCCTCGGCGAGTTCGTCCAGCGGGCGGCCTGCGGCGTCGCGTATCACTGGGGTCACCAGGCCGTCGGGGACGTCCACCGCGATGCCGACGTCCACACGCTCGCGCTGCGCCAGGCCCGCCGGGGTGAAGGCGGCGTTGAAGCGGGGATGGGCCTGCACCGCCAGGGCGCAGGCGCGCGCCAGGAGCAGGCTCAGCGAGTGTTGTTGTGTCTTGGCGGCCTCCGCCAGGGGCCCCAGGGGAAGGCGGGCGCTGACGCGGAAGCTGGGGATGGCGAGACTGGCGCGCATGTTGTCGGCGACCGCCTGCTGCATGGGCGAGAGGGGCTGCAGCGTCCAGGGCGGTCCGGCATCGAGATCGGGCTGGGGGCCGGCGAGGGCGGCGGCCACCACCTGGGCGGCCTGCACCCGGCCGTCCGGTCCCGGCGCCACCTGGGCGAGATCGATGCCGAGTTCCCGCGCCAGGGCGCGGGCATAGGGCGAGGCGGCCACCCGTGAGCCGCCCGCGCGGGAGGCTGGCGGTGGCGATGCAGGGGACGGTTCCGGCGCCTGGTGCGGCCGTGGCGGTTCTGGTTCCGGTCGTTTCTGTTTCGGTTGCTGTTCCGATTCGGAGGGCGTTTCGGTCGCGGCGACGTCCGTCTCCGGGCTGTCGCTGAGATAGCCGATCACCTGGCCCACCGGGAGGTCGCTGCCGGGTTCGGCCAGCGGACCGGCGAGATAGCCGTCCTGGAAGGCCTCGACTTCCATCACGGCCTTGTCCGATTCCACCTCGGCGATCGCCTCGCCGCGATGCACCGGGTCACCCGGCTGCTTCAGCCAGCTCACCAGGCGGCCGGTCTGCATGGTGTCCGAAAGGGCGGGCATGGTGATGGCGGTGCGGCTCATGAGGTTCCTCCCGCGCGCAGCAGGCGCCGCGCGGCCTGTTCGATGCTGCCCACATGGGGAATGCAGGCGGCCTCCAGCGTGCCGTTGTAGGGGATGGGCAGCTCCAGGGCGCCATGGCGTGCCGGGGGCGCGTCCAGGGCGTAGAAGCAGCGTTCGGCCAGCTCCGCGACGATCTCGGCACCGCCGCCGGCGAAGCGGCTGTCCTCCTCGACCACCAGCAGATGGTGGGTCTTCTCCACCGAGGCGGCGCAGGTATCCCAGTCGATGGGGCGCAGGCTGCGCAGGTCGATCACCTCCGCCTCGATGCCGTCGTCGGCGAGGCGTTCGGCGGCGCGCAGGGAGAGGTCCAGCATGCGCGACCAGGTGAGGATGGTGAGATCGCCGCCCTGGCGTCGCACCAGGGCGCGGTGCATGGGGGGCGCCTCGGCGGTGGTGTCCAGCGGGCCCTGGCTGAAGTACAGCAGCTCGTGCTCCAGGAACACGATGGGTTCGTCGGAACGGATGGCCTGGCGCAACTGCCACCAGGCGTCCTGGGGGGTGGCGGGGACGGCGATGCGCAGCCCCGGCACGTTCATGTACATCTGTTCCAGGCGCTGCGAATGCTGGGCGGCGAGCTGGCGCGCCACCCCGCCCGGCATGCGCACCACCAGGGGCATGGGAAACTGGCCGCCGGACATGAAGGGCACCTTGGCCGCCATGTTGACGATCGCATCCAGCGCCAGGAGCGAGAAGTTGACCGTCATGATCTCCACCACCGGGCGCATGCCGGCCAGTGCGGCGCCCACGCCCAGGCCGGTGAAGCTGCCCTCGGAGATGGGGGTGTCGCGGACCCGCCATTCGCCATAGCGGGCATACAGGCCCTCGGTGACGCGGTAGCTGCCGCCGTAGAGTCCCACGTCCTCGCCGAGCACGAATACCGCGTCGTCCTCGGCCATCTCGGCGTCCAGGGCGCGGTTCAGCGCCTGCCAGTAGCGAACCGTCTCCACCATCAGACCAGCACCTCCGCGCCGCGGTTGCAGTCGAGGGCGGCCCGGGCGTCTTCCATGCCGGGCTCCGGGCTCTGCAGCGCGAACTGCACCGCGTCCTCGACGATCGCCTCCACCTCCTGTTGCAGGCGCGCCACGGTGTCGTCGGCGAGCCGCCCCTGGCGGTGCAGGTGGTCGGTCATGGTGGAGATGCTGTCGGGTCCGGAGGCGGCGATCTCCTCGGCGGTGGGATAGCGGGGCATGGTCTCGGAGATGGCCACCAGGATGGGGTCGTCGCGCTTCTCGAAGGCCTGCACCTCCACCTTGGGACGGTAGGTGCCGGGATCGGCCATGGAGTGGCCGCGGAAGCGGTAGGTCTCGAACTCCAGCAGCCGTGGGCCGGTGCCCGCGCGGATCTCGGACAGCGCATCGCGCGTCGCCTGATGCACCGCCAGCACGTCCATGCCGTCGATCCGTTCCGCGGGGATGCGGTAGCCGCAGGCACGGCGGTACACCTCGGTCACCGCCGAATGGCGATGGATCTCGGTGCCGATCTGATAGTGGTTGTTCTCGCACACGAACAGCACCGGCAGCTTCCACAGCGCCGCCATGTTGAGGCTTTCATGGAAGGTGCCCTGATTCACCGCGCCATCACCGAAGAAGCAGATCACCGCCTCGGGCAGCCCGCGCATGGCAACGGCATAACCGATTCCGGTGGCGACCGGAAAGGTCTCACCGACGATGGCATAGCCGCCCATGAAACGCCGCTCCCGGTCGAACAGATGCATGGAGCCACCCATGCCGCCGCTGCAACCGTCCTTTTTGCCGAACAGCTCCGCCATCACCACGCCGGGCGGAATCCCCCGCACCAGGGCGTGCACATGCTCCCGGTAGGTGGAGACGATATAGTCAGCCGGCTCCGCGGCGCGCAGCACCCCCACCGCTATCGCCTCCTCCCCCGGATAGAGATGCAGAAAACCGGCGATGTTACCCTGCGCATACTCCTGCGCCGCCCGCTCCTCGAAGGCGCGCGCCAGCAGCATGTCACGCAACATGGTTTTCAGCAGATCCACTTCCATACCCTGTTTCCTCGATTCAGTTATAAGCCGGCGGGTGACGGCGCCAGTAGAGCAGCAGCAGGAATCCAAACAGCATCCCGCCCAGATGGGCGAAATGGGCCACTCCCGCCTGGGTTCCGGTGACACCCGCCCACAGCTCTATCCCTCCAAAGATTAGTACAAACCATTTGGCTTTCAGCACCACCGGTGGAAAAACAAGCATCAGCCGCTCGTTGGGAAAGGTCATCCCGAAAGCCAGCAAAATCCCGAATACCCCGCCCGATGCGCCGATGGTCGGGTACACCGCCCCCGCTTTCGCCGCCTGGGTGGTCACCACCAACTGCACCAGAGCAGCACCAATGACACAAACAAAATAGTAGAGGGTAAACGCCCTGGAGCCCCAGGTCTGCTCCATGCGCGAGCCGAACAGCCACAGCGCATACATATTCAACAGCAGATGCAGAATGCTGCCGTGAAGAAAGGCGTAGGTCACCAGTTGCCACAGCACAAAAT
>CAZVIG010000240.1:0-4087 GCA_964627395.1 uncultured Sedimenticola sp. | reverse complement strand
GTCCAGCCGGTCCAGATCAGGGTCAGGGCGAAGATGAAGAAGAACACCGAGGTGACGATGTCCACCAGCGCCTTGCCGCGCTTGGACAGGCGGTTGTAGAAGACGTCCACCCGCACATGCGCGCCCTCGCGCAGCACATAGCCGCCGGCGAGCAGATACTGCATGCCGAACATCAGGAACATCGCCTCGTGCGCCCAGTTGGTGGGGGAGTTGAACACATAGCGGGCGATCACCTCGTAGTAGTACACGAACACCGCCAGCACCGACCACCAGGCCACCAGCTCGCCCACGAAACCGTTGATGCGGGAGACCACGCGGTTGAACAGGAAGGGTTCGCGGTTCGGGTCGTGCTCGCCGCATTCCACCTCGGGGCAATGGAAGGCGGGCGGCGGCGGTTCCGGCTCGCGCGCCCGGGCCTGGCGCACCAGGCGCGGCAGCAGCAGGGCGTCGATTGCCAGCAGCAGCAGTTCGAGCGCCGCGAGCGCGCGCGACACCCATTCCACCTCGCCACGTTTCTCGGTGGCTGCCGTCTCCTCGCTGCGTGCGCGTTGCATGGCGGCACGGGCGCGCTCCATCTTCTGCTCGGCATTGCGTCGCCCCCGCTCCAGGGCCTTCTCGGCGCGCCGGATCTTGCTCTCGGCGAGGCGCACCTGGTTGTGGGCATCGGAGACCTCGTTGCGCACCTGGCGCACTTCGATGTTGGTCACCAGAATGCCGACGAACAACAGCATGAAGACCACCGCCCAACGGCTCTTCAGGTAGAGGCGATGCACTCCCATGAAGCCGCCCACCAGCAGCAGGAAATAGGCCACGCCCAGCGAGACCGGCGCGGTTTCCGATGTGGCCTGCGCGTGCCTGTGATAGAGCCACCAGGCGACCAGGGGGAAGACGACGAGGCCTCCCCAGTACAGCCAGTGCGGCAGTACGAAATTCAACTCGGGCATGGATCCCCCGGGATTCGCTTGTCAGGAGATGGCGGCCCGGCAGGCGCCGGGCCGCCCGTCGTCAGACCTTCAGGCTGTAGCCCTTGATCATGTCAGGCGTGACATACCCCAGGGAGCCCGACATCATGTAGTCGAGCTGGATCTTGAAGGCCCGTGCGGCATAGGGGTCCTTGTTGGCCCACTTGAACCAGAGCGGCACCGCCAGCTCGGTGAAGGCCTCCACGTCGTCCTCGGACAGGCGGGTCACCTCGGTGCCGGCCTCCTCGAACTTCTTCCAGGCCTCCTGGTCCGCCTTCTGGATGCGTGCGAAGTGCATGTCGGAATAGACGTGGACCTCGTTCTCGACGAACTGCTTCATCTTGTCCGACAGCTTGTTCCAGGAACGTTGGCTGACGGTGAGGTCCATCAGGTCCACCGGCTGGTAGATGGACATGAAACCGGGCGGTCCCATGGAGATGTACTTGGTCACCTGGTGGAAACCCAGGGCGTAGTTGATCGCCGGGCCCACGTAGTCGGCCACGTCGATGGTGCCCTTCTCCAGCGCCGGGAAGATCTCGGAGCCGGGCAGCAGGGTGGTTTTGGCGCCGGCCGCCTGGAACAGCTCGGCCACCATGCCGCCGGGCAGGCGCATCTTGCGCCCGCGGAAGTCGTCGATGGAACGGATCGGCACCTTGGAGTGGATGATGTTGGCGTCGTGCTGGATGGGGCCGACATAGTAAAGGCCCAGCTTGCCGAAGGCCTCGCGTGCCAGCTCCAGTCCGCCCAGGCCGTAGTAGAAGGCGTCCCACTCGGAGGGCTGGCGCAGACCGAGAGGATAGGAACTGAGGAACACCGCCACCGGCATCCGTCCCGCCCAGTAAAGGGTGAAGGGGTTCATGGCGTCCAGCACGCCGTTCTTCACCGCGTCGAAGAGCTGGAATTCGCCCACCACGTCCTTCGCGCCGAAGGGCTTGAAGGCCAGCTCGCCGCCGGTCTTTTCGATGATGCTGTTGCACCATTCCTTGAAGATCTCCAGGCCGATGCCGCCGGGCCAGGAGGTCTGGATCTTCCAGGTGGTGGTCTGGGCTGCTTCTGCGTTGCGAATGAAGGGTGCGCCGGTGATCACGGCCGCGCCCGCTGCGGCGCCTCCTTGCAGTGTTTTCTTCAGGAAACCACGGCGGCTCTGATCGGTGGCCGCATCATCCCCCTGGTTTGCCTTCGTCTTATCGTCTTTCATCGAGGCTGTCCTCCTGTGGGTTGGTTTGACCGGCGGCGCAGGCCGTCCGGTCGGCTGGGATCGTTATTGTTGGTGATGCCTCCTCCGGGGCATCCCGTTCATGCCGGTTCGCTTCCGGAGGTGGCCAGGCGTTGCAGGGCAGTGGCCAGTGCGCGGTCGTCCCCCACGTTGCCGGGAAAGATCACCACCGGCATCTCCGGATGGCGTGGATGATCCTCCGGGCATCGCACGACCGAGCAGCCGGGCAGGATCTGACCCAGTACCCGCGCGGTTCGCAACGCCAACCCTGTACTTAGCACGTCGTTGGAAGTGATGCCACCCTTGCTGATGAGAAAGCCGAGCGATGGGGGCAGTGCCTGCACCACGGCCATCAGAAAATGGGAAACCCGTTCCCCGAAGGCGAGGCGCTGCGCCTGGTCGGGAAAGGTCTTTTCCGCGCGACTGGTGAAGATCACCGCATGCCGGTCCGCCGCGTGCGCTTCGGCGGCCCGCTCGGCGATTTCGGCCAGCATGGCGTCGCGGTGTTCGTCGATGCGCTCCACGTCCACCTCGATGGGCACTACTCCGGGAAGCGCCAGGAGTCGCTCGAGCTGGGCGGTGGTCTTCCGGACATGGGAGCCTACGATGACCGCGCCCGCCCGCCCGTCGCGGACGTAGCGCGACATGGCTTCCGGCGGTACGGGCTGCGGCGGCAGTTGCGCCAGTGCGGTGAGCAGGCTGGCGGCGCTGCGGAACAGGAAGCGTTTGCCCTGGCTCGCGGCCTGCTTGAGCTGGTCGGCGAAGTGGTTCAGGTCGGCCTGCGTTTCGGCGTCGACCACGCAGCAGGCGTTGTTCCGCAGCGCCATCAGGCGCGGGAGGTTGTCGCCGCGCACGTCGGAAAGCAGGAATCGCTCCACCTGGGTGGCGGGGATCCGGCCGCGAGTCTTTTCCTCGACATAGTCGGGTAGGAAGGCGGTGCCGAAGCCGAACACCGAATCGCGGGCGAATTCGGTCCGGTCCACCGGTACCTCGCGACCGTCGACCACCAGGTAATGGGTGCTGTCGCGGGTGATGCGTCCGCCCTCGAAGAAGGCCGGGACCAGAAAGTGGGCGTCGAAGGGGCCCAGTTCCTCGGCGATCACGTCGGTCTCCACCGGATAATGGCCACGCAGGGTGGAGTCGGAACGGCTCACCAGGATGGGATTGATCGCCCGCCCCTCACGCGCCAGCGTGTCCAAGGCCTGCTTGAGATTGCGGCAGACCTCGCGGGTCACCGCCGCGGCCTGTTGCGATCCCATGCTGCGGGTGTTGGTCAGCACGAAGAACAGCGGCGCCTCGTCCCGCAGGCCCTCGAGCAGGGTGGTGACGTCCCAACGGGTCAGCAGCAGGCAGGAATGGACCGTCTGCGAGCCGGTGGGGTCGTCGTCCAGGGCGATGATCTTGGTTTCGGCCATGGCTCAGGCAAGCGCCTCCACACGTTGGCACATGGCGTCCGCGGTGAGCCCGTTGAACGCCATGATCTCGGCCGGCGAGGCGGTCGTTTCCCCGCGCTGCCAGGCGAGCACGTCGCGTGCCGGTGCGCGGCTGCGCAACAGTACCGGCTCCAGGCTGCCGCTGGGGCCGCCGCTGACCCCGAGCAGGATGTCGCCATCGAACAGCGCGTCGAAACGCGCGTCTTCCATGAAGGTGTCGTCCGGTTCGGAGACGGTGTTCCAGGCGATATCGCCGGGCCGGTACAGCCGGCGCGGGTTGATCACCGATACGATGCGCACCCGGTAGCCGGCGGCCTCCAGCCGTTCGCGGGCCTCGAACACCGGCAGCAAGATCATGTCGCCGGTGACCGCGAACACCACCGTGCCTCTTTCGCCCGCCTCGCTCTCGTAGAGCACCGCCGCGCCTTCCTCCACCGCGCGCGTCGCTGCCGCCTGATCGAGATAGACCGGCAGCG
>CAZVIG010000239.1:0-4090 GCA_964627395.1 uncultured Sedimenticola sp. | reverse complement strand
CTGTGCTTCTCGGCCCGGAAGCGGCGCTGCGGAACTCGCTCCCTTCGGTCGCTCAGACAGTCCTCGCGCTTTTCGCTTCCGGTCCTGCGATGCTCGGCTGCGCCGACGGGACAGGGCACTCCGTAGCCGACCGTCGGGCCCAGCATTCGAATCTGCCTCTCCCCACGAATGATGCAATCGACGAGAGAGAACAGCCCCCAACCGCCTCAGTGCGCATAGCTCGCGGCGAGCTGGGCCGCGGGCATGGCCCGCCCCAACAGAAAGCCCTGGATGCGCGGGCAGGCGGCACGCTTGAGGAATTCCAGTTGCACCTCGGTCTCCACCCCCTCGGCGACCACGTCCAGCCCCAGCTCCTTGGCCATCGCGATCATCCCCATCACGATGGAATGACGCTCGCGCAAGGAGCGGATGTCGGAGATGAAACTGCGGTCGATCTTGAGGGTGTCCAGAGGCAGGGTCTGGAGATAGGCGAGCGAGGAGTAGCCGGTGCCGAAATCGTCCATGGCGATGCGGATCCCGGCACGGGACAGGACCTGGAGCTGGCGGGTGGCCATCTCCAGATCCTGCATCAGCATGTTCTCGGTGATCTCCAGCTCCAGGCGGCGGCCCGGCACCTGGAACTCGTCCAGGATCTCCAGCACCCGGTTGGCGAAGTCCGGCTGCAGCACCTGGCGCGCGGAGACGTTCACCGAGATCACCAGATCGCGGTGGGCGGGGTCGCGAAAGCGCTCGGCGATCAGACGGCAGGTCTCGCGCAGGACCCAGTCACCCAGCTCTACGATCAGCCCCGATTCCTCGGCGAAGGGAATGAACTCCCCGGGCATCACCAGGCCCTTTTCCGGATGGTGCCAACGCAGCAGCGCCTCGGCGCCGGCCAGCCCGCCGGTGGCGGTGTATTGCTGCGGCTGTAGCATCACCTCCAGCTGGCGGCCGGCGAGCGCCTTGCGCAGCTCCGACTCCAGGGCCGGATGCACCGCCGGCACCGCGTCCATGCTCGGCTCGTAGACCGCGTGCCCGCGCCGGCTGCGCTTCTTGACGTGATACATGGCGACATCCGCATGCCGCACCAGCGCCTCCTCCGTGGTGCCGTGCTCGGGATACATGGCGATGCCGATGCTGAAACTGGCGAACAGCTCGTGGCCCTCTATGTCCAGGGGCTCGCGAAAGCGTTCGATGATCTTGCGCGCGATACGCTCCGCGTCCGCCACCTGTTCCACCTGCGGCAACAGCAGGGTGAATTCGTCGCCGCCGAGGCGCGCCAGGGTGTCGCTGTCGCGCACATAGCTGCGCATGATGCGCGCCACCGTCTGCAGCAGGGCGTCGCCCACCAGGTGGCCGTAGGAATCGTTGACCGCCTTGAAGCGGTCCATGTCCAGGAACATCAGGGCGAAGCCGCTCTTCTCCCGCCGCGCCCGCGAGATCGCCTGCTGCAGGCGGTCCTGGAACAGGGCGCGGTTGGGCAGGCCGGTGAGCAGGTCGTGATTGAGCTGGTAGTTGATCAGCGCCTCGGAGCGCTTGCGCGCGCTGATGTCGCGGATCACCCCATAGGTACCCAGGAAAGGGCCGCTGCCTTCGCTACCGCCCTTGCCGTACACCCCCATGGCGTTCAGCTCCACCGGCACGGTGTGCAGGCTGCCGGAGCGGGTCACGAAGCCGCTGCTCTTGTGCACCAGGCGCAGCTCCACCTCCTGGCTGGCGCGCTTGCCGGTGCGCCGCTCGTTGATCACCCAGGCCACCCGCTCGTGATCCTCCGGCGGCACCAGCTCCAGGAAATGGCGGCCGATGATCTCGTCCCGCGCATAGCCCAGCACCTGCTCCACCCGCTCGTTGACGAAGGTGAAGCGGCCCTCGGCGTCCAGCATATAAATGATGTCGGGTGAATTCTCGATGATGAAGCGGTGCCGTTCCTCGGAGATGGCGAGACGCGCGTTCATCTGCTGCACCGCCTGCTGCAGGCAGCGCTTGTGCAGCACACTGTCGATGGAGCAGAGCAGGTCCGCGGGGGAATAGGGCTTGCGCAGGAAATCGGCGGCGCCCAGACGCAGGGCCTGGGTGGCGTTCTCGAAAGAGGTCTCGCCGCTGACCATGATGACCGAGAGATCCGGGTATTCGGCGGCGATCCGCTTCAGCAGCTCTACGCCGCTCATGCCCGGCATGGCGATGTCCAGCAGGGCGAGGTCGAAGCTCTCGCGCGCCAGCAGCTCCAGCGCCTGGCGCCCGCCGGCGGCCAGCTCGCAGGTGTGGCCGTGCATCTCCAGCAGATCGCGCACGCTCTCGCGCATGCGCACGTCGTCGTCCACGATCAGGATGCGGGCCGGGCCACCCGCCTCGGGCATCAGATCGTTGGCGGGATCGCCCGTTCCCTGATCGTCGCCCGGCTTGTCGAATTGCAGCGAGATGAGATGCTCGTATTCATTCATCCGGAAGCTCTCTCGGAAGAAGGATCTCGAACCGAGTCCCACGTTCCGGTGTGGATTGCACCACGATGCTTCCGTTCATTTCCGACAGCAGGTTCTTCACGATCACCAGGCCCAGCCCGGAATGGGGCGGTCCCTTGGAGCTGGGCACCGGGGTGAAGATGTTCTGGAGTATATCATCCGGCAGACCGGGACCGTCATCTGCCACCACGATCTGTACCTGGGGCCGGCCGTCGAGCACCACGCCGTCGTGGGTCTCGACCCGCACCCGGCCGCCCGGCGGGAGCGCCTCGGCGGCATTCTTGAGCAGGTTGGTGAGCACCTGCTTGAGGTGATTACGGTGGCTGCGGATGGGCGGCAGGCGCGGATCCAGCTCGCGCTCGGTGGCGATGCGCCCGGTGGCGAACAGCGAGGTGTCGAACACGCTCAGCAGCTCCTCCACCAGGGCGTTCACGTCCACCGCGCCGTGACTCGTCTCCGGCTCCTGCCCCAGATCGCGCAGGCGCGCCAAAATGCTGCCCACGCGGTCGATCTCCTGATCGATGATCTCCAATTGGCTACGGGTGTCCTGGTCATCCTGCAGCCGCGAGGCCAGCACCTGCAGATAGTTGCGGATCACCCCGAGGGGATTGTTGGCCTCGTGCACCAGGCGGCTGGCCCGCCCCTGGATGCCGGCGAGCTGGGTCTCCAGCGTCGCCAGCCGCTCTTCCAGGGAATAGACATCGCGCTCCAACTGCTCCACCGCGATGCGCCGGAACTCCTCCAACAGCTCCTGCTGTCCCGCGAGGCGCTCCGCCTGCGCCGGCGTCAGTCCGGCGACCAGCACCCCGAGCAGCTCCCCGTTGCCCTGCAATGGCAGGGCGAACACCACCGGCGCCCCCAGCAGCCGCTGTAGCTGGCGATCCAGGCCGCTGACGGTCGCCTCCGGCGTGCTGTCGCCGAACAGGGCGCGACCCTGCAGCCCGGCCTCCACCGGCAGCGCCCGCCCCGCCTGCAGCGCCAGGCGCAGGCGACGCAGCGCCCGCGGGGCGCGCGCGCCGCGCGAGTCCTGGCCGCGCAGGCTGCCGCTCGCCACATCGTGCTCGAACACCGCCACCGACTGCGGACCGAACAGCAGATAGAAGTTGTCCAGCACCGCCTGCCAGGCCGACTTGTCGTTGACCCGCAGCAGCATCCCCGCCAGGGTGGCGTCGCGCACCACCCGGCCCAGCGCCACGCGCGCCGCTTCGTCGTCCACCAGCGGCGCCTCGGGGTCTTCTTCGAAGCCGTACTCGGCCAGAATCTCGCGCACCTCGCGTCGTGCCATCTGCCACAGCTCGGCGATGCCGCGCCCCGACAGGCCCAGCACATGGCCGGCCCGCTCCAGGAAGGCATCCAGGGCCTCGCCCTCCAGGTCGCCATTGGCCAGGGTGCAGGAGACGTTCACCAGGCGCACCAGCAGGGGCGCGTCCTCCACCGCCTCCAGGGGCTCGCCGCGCAGCAGCACCGCATCGCTGGCGAAGGAATCGGGGTTCCAGGCCTCGAGCAGGGCCGCCCCCCGCTCAGCCGGCGCCGCCTCCTCGTCCCCTCCCGCCAGCGCCAGCCACTGGTCGAGGTTGTGCAGCAGCCCCACCAGATAGGCCTCCTCCGGCGCCTCCTGGTCCGCCAGACGGGCCACGCTGCGGCACAGGCAG
>CAZVIG010000238.1:0-4101 GCA_964627395.1 uncultured Sedimenticola sp. | reverse complement strand
GCAGGCGGGCGCGGATATCGGCCAGGCGCCGGCGCATCGTCTCCTCGGAGACGCCCTCGGCCTTCGCCAGCGCCGCTATCGACTCGCCTTCCCGGGGCAGGAAGCCGCCCTCCGCCTGGGGATGGCCCTGCATGCGCCAGCGACGGCGCGCCAGGGCGGCGTCTTCCTTGCCCAGCGCCTTCTCGAGCTGTTCGGGCGTCCAGAGGTAGCTGCCGCCCTCCTCGCCGCCCTCGTCCACCGCGGAGAGGCTGGCGATGTAGAGCCCCTGCGGGCCGCGCATGCGCCTCAGCACGAAGTCCAGGGTCTCGGCGGCGATCTTCGCCCACTCCGGCCGCCGGAAGCGCGCCGCGGCGCCCAGATACACCCGCACCAGTTGCGCCTGGGTGTAAAGCATCTTCTCGAAATGCGGCACCTGCCAGGAGGGGTCCACGGTGTAGCGGAAGAAGCCGCCGGCGAGATGGTCGCGCAATCCCTCAGAGGCCATCTTGTCCAGGGTGAGCCGCAGCCAGTCGTCCAGATCCTCGGACCGGCCGCCACCGGACAACGCCAGCACCGCGCGCAACTGCGGCGTCATGGGAAACTTGTTCTGTTCTCCGAAACCGCCAGCCATGGGCTCCGCATAGGCCAGCACCTGGTTGAGAAAACGCCGGCGCAGCAGCTCCGGACCCGGTGCCGTTGCGCTGCCCTCGCCCACCGGCTCGGCGGTCAGCTCCAGCAGGGCGCGGCGCGCCAGGTCGCGCAGCTCGTCCGGATTCGCCTCCCAGGCGGCGGCCAGCCGCTTCAGTACGCCCAGGAAGGCCTTCGGCGGCTGGTAGGTCATGCCCACCAGGGGATAGCCCTCGGGGGTGAGAAAGACGTTCAGCGGCCAGCCGGCCCGGCCCCGGGTGCGTTCCAGATAGTCGATCAGGTAGGCGTCTAGCGCCGGGTTCAGCTCGCGGTCCACCTTCACCGGGATGAAATGGGCGTTGAGGAAGGCGGCGATCTCCGGGTCGCTGTAGCTCTCGCGGTGCATCACATGGCACCAGTAGCAGGAGAAATAGCCGCTGGAGAGATAGATCGGTTTGCCCTCGCGGCGCGCCAGCTCCAGCACCGCCGGGCTCCATTCCTGCCAGGCCACCGGGTCGTGGCCGTGCATGGCGAGATAGGGCGAGGGGTGGTCCGCGAGCCGGTTCTCCAGCGCCGCGGCGGGCAGCGCCCACAGGGCGATCAGCAGTACCAGCCAGGCTCTCATGGACGGCCTCCGGGGTGGAGAAACAGGATGATCCGTTATCTGTGACCGCGCGGGCCGGCGAAAGATTCAGCTATCGAGCTGGGCGAGGATGTTGCGCGCCACCTTGACCTGCAGCTCGTTGCCCCCGGCGAGCACCTCGTAGCGCCGGGCGCGGACCTCGGCGTAGCCTTCCTCCTCGCGCAGGCGCATCACCTGCTCCAGCTTCTCGTCCACCGCGTCGGGCTCGAAGGGCTCCGGCGCCGGCGGCTCCGCTTCGGCGTCGGAGGATTCGGCCTCCGCCTCGTCCTCTTCCTCGTCGTCCAGGGCGTCCAGCTCGGCCTCCATCTCCTCGTCGGTCAGCGGGCGGTAGTCGTCGTCCGCATCGGTCGCCGGGGACGGTTCGGGCGCGGGATCGACGGTACCGCCGCCGGCGGCCGCGGCGGCCAGCGGGGCATCGTCCGCCTCCGCAGAGGCCTCGCGCGCCGCGCGCTGACGCGCCACCAGGCGCGAGAGGAAGACCCCGGCCTCGAACAGCAGCCACATGGGCACCGCCAGCAGGGTCTGGGAGATGACGTCCGGCGGGGTGAGCAGCATGCCCACCACGAAGGTGCCCACCACCACATAGGGGCGCTTGCTCGCCAGTTGCTCGGGGGTGGTGATGCCGGCGAGCACCAGCAGGATGGTGGCCACCGGGATCTGGAAGGCGACTCCGAAGGCGAAGAACAGGGTCAGGACGAAGTCGAGGTATTCGCTGATGTCGGTCATCACCAGCACCCCCTCGGGGGCGGTGCTGGTGAGGAAGGCGAACACCAGCGGGAAGACCACCACATAGGCGAACACCGCGCCCAGGTAGAAGAGCACGATGCTGGAGGCGAGCAGCGGCAGGGCGAGGCGCTTCTCGTGCTGATACAGGCCGGGCGCGATGAAGGACCAGAGCTGGTAGAGCAGGTAGGGCATCGCCAGGAACACCGCC
Source organism: uncultured Sedimenticola sp. (assembly GCA_964627395.1). GTDB lineage: Bacteria > Pseudomonadota > Gammaproteobacteria > Chromatiales > Chromatiaceae > MONJU. The sequence continues at coordinate 1,918 of CAZVIG010000238.1, read as the reverse complement.
GCCACCAGCGACAGCTTGAAGGGGGTGAGGAAGGGGGAGGCCACCTTGGTGGCGATCATGGAGGTGCCTTCCGGCAGCACCCGCATCAGGGGATCGGCGATGAAGGTATAGATGTCGTTGCCGAAGGGAAACAGCACCAGCAGCAGCACCAGCACCGCCAGCACCGAGCGCATCAGGCGATCGCGCAGCTCCAGCAGGTGGGACATGAACGGCTGTTCCGGAAGCTGTTCGCTCATGCCTTGCTGCCGTCCCCGGGATCATGGCCGTCGGTGGCCGGTTTCACCGCCTCTCGGGTCTGCTCGCCGATCTCGTGGAGGTCCTTGCGGGTCTCCTCGATGATCTCGTGCACCGGCTTGGCCAGGTTCTGTTCCTCGAGCAGGCGCTTGTACTCCTCGGCCTGGATCTCGCGGTCGATGTCGTCCTTGACGCTGCGCACGAAACGGCGCGCACGTCCCATCCAGGCGCCCGCCTGGCGGGCGACCTTGGGCAGCCGCTCGGGGCCGATGACCAGCAGGGCCACCACCCCGATCAGCAGCAGCTCGAAGAATCCGATGTCGAACATGACGCGGTCCGGTCAGGACTTGTGCTTGTCCTCGTCCTTGACCGCCTCGCCTTCGATGACCTTCTCATCGGCCTCCAACTTTTGCGGTTCCTCGGCGGCCTTCTTCTCCTCGTCGGTCATGGCCTTCTTGAAGCCCTTGACCGCGCCGCCCAGATCGCTGCCGATGTTGCGCAGCCGCTTGGTGCCGAACAGCAGCAACACGATCACCAGAATGATCAGAAGCTGCCAAATGCTGATTCCGCCTAAACCCATGTGTCTCTCCTCGCATGCGTGAAGGGGCGCCGCTCTCGGCGCCCGATTCGATGAAACTATTCGCCCCGCGCGGCCTTCTCTTCCAGGCCCGAGAGGCCGAAACGGCGCTGCAACTCGGCCAGCACGTCCTGCGGCCCGAGTCCCTGGTGGGCCAGCAGCACCAGGCTGTGGAACCACAGGTCGGCCGTCTCGTAGACGATCTTGTCGGCGTCGCCGTCCTTGGCGGCCATGACCGTCTCGGTGGCCTCCTCGCCGATCTTCTTGAGAATGGCATCCAGCCCCTTGGCATAGAGGCTGGCGACATAGGAGCTGTCGGGGTCGGCGTCCTTGCGGGCCTCCAGCACCTCGGCCAGTTGGTTCAGCACCTGGCTCACAGCCGCACCTCCACGCCCTGCTCGGCCATGAAACGCTTGGCCTCGCCGATGCTGTATTCGCCGAAGTGGAAGATGGAGGCCGCCAGCACCGCGTCCGCACCACCCATCTTGATCCCATCCACCAGGTGCTGCAAGTCGCCCACCCCACCGGAGGCGATCACCGGGATGGGCACCGCCTCGGCCACCGCACGGGTCAGCTCGTTGTCGAAGCCGATCTTGGTGCCGTCGCGGTCCATGCTGGTGAGCAGGATCTCTCCGGCGCCGTAGTCAGCCATGCGCCGCGCCCATTCCACGGCGTCGATCCCGGTGGGCCTGCGCCCACCGTGGGTGAAGATCTCCCAGTGGTCGTCCACCCGCTTGGCGTCGATGGCCACCACGATGCACTGGGAGCCGAAGCGCTCGGTCACCTCGCGCACGAACTCGGGCCGCTTCACCGCGGCGGAGTTGATCGCCACCTTGTCGGCGCCGGCGTGCAGCATGGTGAGCACGTCCTCCGCGGTGCGGATGCCGCCGCCCACGGTGAGCGGGATGAACACCTCCGAGGCCACCTGCTCCACCACGTGCACCATGGTCTGGCGCTCGTCCGAGGTGGCGGTGATGTCGAGGAAGGTGATCTCGTCCGCGCCCTCCTCGTTGTAGCGGCGCGCCACCTCCACCGGATCCCCGGCGTCGCGGATGTCCACGAACTGCACGCCCTTGACCACGCGGCCGTTGTCCACGTCCAGACAGG
>CAZVIG010000237.1:0-4107 GCA_964627395.1 uncultured Sedimenticola sp. | reverse complement strand
GACTGGAGCCGTGCCGGGCAGTTCTGTCTGCTGGACTATCCGGTGCGCGAGCTGCGTGGCATGACCCTGGGCATCGTCGGTTTCGGCGAGCTGGGGCAGGGGGTGGCGCGCCTGGCGGAGGCCTTCGGCATGCGGGTGCGGGTGGCGCAGCGGCCTGGTGGCGAGGACCGGCGACCGGGGCGGGTGCCCCTGGAGCTGCTGCTGGCGGAATCGGACGTGGTGAGCCTGCATGTGCCGCTCACCCCCGAGACCGCGGGACTGATCGACGCGCGCCGTCTGGCCCTGATGCAGCCGCATGCCCTGCTGGTGAACACCGCGCGCGGGGCGGTGGTGGACAACGCCGCGCTGGCCGATGCGCTGCGTCGCGGCCTCATCGGCGGCGCGGCCATCGACGTGCTGGACCGCGAGCCGCCACCGCTGGACCATCCGCTGCTGGCGGACGACATCCCCAATCTGATCCTGACGCCCCACACCGCCTGGGCGGGGCGTCAGGCGCGCCAGAACGTGGTGGATCAGACGGTGGCCAACATCCGCGCCTGGCTGGAGGGGCGCCCGCGCAACCGGGTCACAGCCTGAAGCGGGCGGTGAGCGCCTGGAGCTGGTCGGCCAGCTCCGCGATGCGGCGATTGGAGTCGGCCGCCTGGCGCGCCCCCTCGGTGGAAACCTCGGCCACCTCGGAGATACGGTGCACCGAGCGGTTGATTTCCTCGGCCACGGTGCTCTGCTGCTCGGCGGCGGTGGCGATCTGGGTGTTCATCTGCGAGATCTCGCGCACCGCCTCGGCGATGCTCTCCAGGGCCTGGGCGGCGAGCTGGGCGCGGTCCACGCTCTGCTCCGCCTGCTCCCGGCCTTCCTCCATGATGCCCACCGCCTGCTGGGTGCCGTTCTGCAGGCGCTCGATCATGGCCTGGATCTCGCTGGTGGACTCCTGGGTGCGGCTGGCGAGGGTGCGTACCTCGTCGGCCACCACCGCGAAGCCGCGGCCTTGCTCGCCGGCGCGCGCCGCCTCGATGGCGGCGTTCAGCGCCAGCAGGTTGGTCTGCTCGGCGATGCCGCGGATCACGTCCAGGATCTGGCCGATGGCGTCGGACTCCTGTTCCACGCGGCGGATCGCCTCCGCGCCCGAGGCGACCTTCTGCGACAGGGTCTCGATGCTTTGGCGCACCTCGCCGGTGGTGGCCAGCCCCTCGCCGGTGCGTTCGTTGGCCCGGTCGGCGGCCTGGGCGGCGGCGGTGGCGCTGTTGGCCACCTCCATCACGGTGGCCGACATCTGGTTCATGGCGGTGGCCACGCTCTGGGTCTCGGAAAGCTGACGGGACGCGCCCTCGCTGGTCTCGGCGGCGATCCGCGAGGCCTCGGACGCCTCCTGTTGCAGGGTGCCGGTGTGCCCCAGCAGGGATTCCACGATGTGGCGCAACTGCTCGCGCATGCCCTCGATGCCCTGCAGCATGGTGGCGATCTCGGAATAGGACTCGCAGCGGATGTTCTGCGACAGGTCGCCGCGGGCGATGTCGTCCACTGCCTGCATCGCCTTCTGCAGCGGGCGGAAGGCGCGGTTCATCTGCCAGGAGATCAGACCTGCCATCAGGGCCAGGACGCCCAGTCCCAGCGCCAGTTCCAGCCAGCCGGCGCGCTGGATGGCGCGGGCCACCGTGGTCACCTCCTGTTGCGCCACCAGGGTGGTCACCGGCCGGCCGGCGCTGTCACGCAGCGGCAGCAGGGTGGTGGACCAGACGCTGTCGCCTTCCTCCACCTCGCGGAAGGCGGGCTCGTCGAGGCGGGGCAGTGCGGTCAGATCCAGCTTGCCCTCGTCCTCCGAGCTGAATATCAGGCGGTGGTCGGGGCTCAGCAGCAGGGTGGAGTACAGGCCTTCCTCGGCCAGGTCGCCGGCGAGCCGTTCCAGCTTCACCACATAGGCGGCGGCGCCCGCCGGCTTGCCACGCGAGTAGAGCGGAAAGCCCAGCATCAGCACCGGGGTGCCGTCGCCGGCGATGGCCAGCTCGTCCAGGAGCTTGCGCTCGCTGCTCACCCGTTTCAGAAAGGCCTGCTGGGTATCGCTGGCCGGACCCTTGCCGGCGTGCAGCATCAGGATGCCGTCGCGCGCGGCGATCAGCAGGTCGTCCATCTTACCGGCGGCCTGCAGGCGCCGGAAGGTGGGCAGGGCGGCCTCCGCCAGCGCGTTCCGGTCGCCCTTCTTGAGCGCCTTGACGGCGTCGCGGCTGCGGGTGAGCGCACGGGTCTCTTCCTCCAGCAGCGTGCGGTAGTGGTAGCGCATGGCCTTCCACAGCAGCCGCTGGTCCTGGATCGCGGTGGCGGCCAGTTGTTCCTGGCGCGCGTCCGCCATGATCTTCTGGCCGAACCAGAAGGTGGCGGCCAGTGCCAGCAAGCCGCCGAGGCTGAAGGTGAGGAGCTGCGCCTTGAGGGTCCATCTCTTCATTGGGGTTCTCCCGGCCGGGGAGGCGCCCGGCCTGTTGATTTCGTGGTTACTCGACCGGGTTGCCGGCCGCCTTCCACGCCGGGAAGCCGTCACGGTAGTAATAGACCTTGCTCCAGCCCCAGGAAACCGCCAGGGCGCTGGCCTTGGAGCTGCGCAGGCACTTGTGGCCGTTGCAGTAGAAGACCACCGGTTCGTCCTTCTTCACCTCGGCCTCCAGGGTCTCGGGGGAGAGCACCTTCTTCACGTCCAGGTGGATGGCGCCGGGGATGCGGCCGGCGTCCCAGTCGCTGTCCTTGCGGGTGTCCACGAAGGCGACCTCGGCGTCGAACAGCTCCCGTGCCTTGGCGGTGTCCACGGTGGTGGCGCCCTCGACGGTGGTGGGAGATTCGGCGGCGATCGCCGGGCTCAGGGAAAAGGCCAGCAGGGTGCCCGCGGCCATGACCAGCAGTTTTTTCATTTCCAGTCTCCTTGGATCGAACGAATGGGGGACGCCCGAAGGGGCGCCGTGCTGGTGATGGCGGCCGGAGCGAGAAGAACTTTAGTGCTGTCAGGGGTGACAGTCCGAACGTCTCGACCGGAGGCGACGGAGCCGGTGCCAGGGTGAGGCCATCCCTGGTTTCGATCGCGCAGACAGATCCCTACGCTCCGCCTGCGGCTCCGGTCGGGATGACGAATGAAGGGGCGTTCGGTTCGGTCGTCAGGGAGACTCGGGCTGCTCCGGCAGGCCTTCGGCCATCAGCGGTCGCATGGCCGAGAGCAGCTTGGCGAACAACTGGGGATTGTCGCGCTCCTCGCGTGCCAGCAATTGCTTGAAGTGCTCGCGCTGGGTGGGAGCGGAGAAGCAGGCGGGGCAGGAGTCGGGGATCACCGGCAGCGCCGCCTCGGCGGCGAAGGCGGCGGTCTGGGTCTCGCGCACATACACCAGGGGGCGGATCACCCGCACGTCGCCCGCGTCGTTGGCGTAGTGGGCCTTCATGGTGCCCAGCCGGCCCTGGTGGAAGGCGGACATCAGAAAGCTCTCGGCCAGGTCGTCGAGATGCTGCGCCAGGGCCAGCACGTTGTAGCCCTGCTCGCGGCAGACCCGGTACATGATGCCGCGCTTCATGCGCGAGCAGTAGGCGCAGAAGGAATCGCCGCTCATGCGGGTCTTGGCGTCCTCCATGATGGGGTGCTCCTCGTAATGCCAGGGCACGCCGAGGCGGTCGTAGTAGGCGGTCAGGGCATGCGGATCGAAGCCCTCCACCTCGGGATCGACGGTGATCACCCCCAGCTCGAAGCGCACCGGCGCGTAGCTGCGCAGATGCATCAACACCTGCAGCAGCGACAGGGAATCCTTGCCGCCGGAGACGCCCAGCAGGATGCGGTCGCCCTCGCGGATCATGTCGTAGTCGGCGATGGCGCGCCCCACCTTGCGCAGCAGGGCCTTGGGTGGACGGGACCAGGGGGTGTCTTTCATGGCGTCATTCTAACCGCCATGAGGCGGGATGACGCCATCGCAGGGGATGCTCCCCGCCGCGGACACAGGGAAGGGGGCGACACCAGCCCCGGGAGTCTGCTTCCCTAAACTTTGTCCGTCCATCGCCGATGATCCTGTGGAACAGGGAGGGCATGCGTTGCGTACGCGTTTGTGGATTCTGCTGGGACTGATCAGTGCGAGCACCTTTCTCTCG
>CAZVIG010000236.1:0-4122 GCA_964627395.1 uncultured Sedimenticola sp. | reverse complement strand
ACATAGTGGGTCTTGGGATAGACGGTATAGCGCGGCACCTTCTGCAGCACCTCGCCGGTGAGCGGGTCGAACAGGGAGATGCCCTCGATCTCGTCGTCGAACAGCTCGATGCGCACCGCCTCGTCGTCCGATTCGGCGGGATAGATGTCGATCACCTCGCCGCGCACCCGGTAGGTGCCGCGCGCCAGCTCCAGGTCGTTGCGGGTGTACTGCATGTCTGCCAGGCGGCGCAGGATCTGGCGCTGGTCCATCTGCTCGCCGCGGCTCAGGTGCAGCACCATGCTCAGGTACTGGCGCGGATCGCCCAGGCCGTAGATCGACGATACGGTAGCGACGATGATAGCGTCCGGCCGCTCCAGCAGCGCCTTGGTGGCGGACAGGCGCATCTGCTGCACGTGCTCGTTGAGCGAGGCGTCCTTCTCGATGAAGGTGTCGGTCGAGGGCACATAGGCCTCGGGCTGGTAGTAATCATAATAGGAGACGAAGTACTCCACCGCGTTGTGCGGAAAGAACTCCTTGAACTCGCCGTAGAGCTGCGCCGCCAGGGTTTTGTTGGGCGCCAGAATCAGGGTCGGACGCTGCACCCGCTCGATGACATTGGCGATGGTGAAGGTCTTGCCCGAGCCGGTCACCCCCAGCAGGGTCATGCCGGCCTCGCCGTCCTGCAATCCCTCGACCAGGCGCGCGATCGCCTCCGGCTGGTCGCCGGCCGGCTCGAAGCGGCTCTCCAACTGGAATTTTTTTGCCATCGGCAGGTGCCCGCGAAGGAATTTCCCCGCTATGATAGCAACGTCGTCAACCCCAGCCGCCATGCCGGATCAGAACAACGATGAGCATCAAACTCTCCGCCCGCGTGCAGTCCGTCAAGCCCTCCCCCACCCTCGCCATCACCGCCCGTGCGGCCGCTCTGCGCGCCGAGGGCAAGGACGTGATCGGGCTGGGCGCCGGCGAGCCGGATTTCGACACCCCGGAACACATCAAGGAGGCGGCCATCGCCGCCATCCGCGCCGGTCAGACCAAGTACACCCCGGTGGACGGCACCCCCTCGCTGAAGCAGGCGATCATCGACAAGTTCCGGCGCGACAACGGCCTGCAATACGCGCCTGACCAGATCCTGGTCTCCTGCGGCGGCAAGCAGAGCTTCTTCAACCTGGCCCAGGCGGTGCTCGACCGGGGCGACGAGGTGATCATCCCGGCGCCCTACTGGGTCTCCTATCCCGACATGGTGCTGCTCGCCGAGGCGGAGCCCGTGCTGGTGCACGCCGGCGCCGATCAGCGGTTCAAGATGACCCCGGCGCAGCTGCGCGGCGCCATCACCGACCAGACCCGTCTGGTGGTGATCAACAGCCCATCCAACCCCACCGGCATGGCCTATAGCCGCGAGGAACTGGCCGCGCTGGGCGAGGTGCTGCGCGAACACCCGCGCATCCTGATCGCCACCGACGATATGTACGAGCACATCGTCTGGCAAAAAGGCGGCTTCGTGAACATCCTCGACGCCTGCCCCGACCTGTACGACCGCACCATCGTGCTCAACGGCGTCTCCAAGGCCTACTCGATGACCGGCTGGCGTATCGGCTACGCCGGCGGGCCGGCGGAGCTGATCAAGGCGATGAAGAAGATCCAGTCCCAGAGCACCTCCAACCCCGCCTCCATCTCCCAGGCGGCGGCCGAGGCGGCGCTCAACGGACCCCAGGACTGCATCGCCGAGATGCTGGTGCACTTCAAGGAGCGGCACGACTATGTGGTACAACGGCTCAACGCCATCCCCGGCATCGAATGCCTGCCCACAGACGGCACCTTCTATGTCTTCCCCTCGGTGAGCGGCATGATCGAGGCCATCGACGGGGTCAAGAACGACCTGGATCTGGCGGAATACCTGATCGAGCAGGCCGGCGTGGCGGTGGTGCCGGGCACCGCCTTCGGCCTGGGCGGTCACATGCGGATCTCCATCGCCACCAGCATGGACAACCTCGAGAAGGCGCTGGACCGCATCGAGGCCGCCGCACGCGGCTGACCGGATTTGCACAACGGGCACGGCCATGGATCGGCCGTCGCCCTACACACAACGACAAGGAGGGTCCGACATGGAAGTCACCAACCTGCCGTCGCGCTCGCACGGCTTCACGCTCGTAGAGCTGCTCATCACCCTGGCGATCGCCATCCTGCTGACAGGCCTCGCCATCCCATCGCTGCGGGAAACCCTGCACGACAACGCCATCGGCTCCGGCCGCTCCCAGCTCACCACGCTGCTCAACCTCGCCCGCAGCACCGCCATCCGGCGTGGCCTCTCGGTCACCCTCTGCCCAAGCGACGACGGCAGCACCTGCAGCGACGACTGGCGCGGCTGGCATCGGGGCATGCTGCTGTTCGAGGACCCCAACCGCAACCGCCAACACGACGCCGGCGAGGCGGTGATCCGCCGCCAGGAATCCCAGCCGCAGCTCATCATTCACAGCAGCCCCGGCCGCCGCAGCATTCGCTACTCGCCCGACGGCGCGGCCTGGGGCAGCAACCTCACCCTGCGCATCTGCAGCCGATCGGGCCGCGGTCGCAACCGGGCCCTGGTCCTCTACGGCACCGGCCGCGTCCGCCCCGCCGAGCGTCTGCCCAGCGGCGGCCCCGTGACCTGCGACTGAGCGTCGCCTGACATGCCCCACATGGCTTGACCCGCGCCCGCTCCATCAGTAATATTCGCGGCCTCAAGCCACTCCCCTGTGGCGCAGCGGTAGCGCAGCGGACTGTTAATCCGTTGGTCGTTGGTTCGAATCCAACCGGGGGAGCCATATCTTCTTATTATTCAATGGGTTACATCCAGGTTGGCGAGAAACCCAACTAACCACCCATCCAATGCTAAGCGGTTAAAAGTCAAAAGCAGGAAAACACGCTGAATGCGGGCTTTTCTATGGGGACTTGAAGAACTGGGCCGCCAGGTTAAGATGTCGATGGGCACCTCGCCGGCCTGTTAGGCGGCAACAAGCCGAAAACCTCCCAGACCACTTGCCATGCTGAAAGTCTTGCTGTCACTGGCCGCGCTCTACCTCGTCATCGGCTTGCCGATGCACCTGTTCGTCGAGCACATCTTCAAAGACGACTGAGCACCAACCGCCTTATGCCATCCAAGTGGCATCCATGGCTGGCGGTTCCGGCCTATACATCCATGGCCACGACGGATTGTGACGGGCCTTATCTTTGACAACGGCGACAAAGGCATCCAATGAAAGCTCCGCCGTGTACTCGACCCCCTCGAAAGGCACGTCCAATCGCGGCAGAAACATCCCCAGCGGCACAAGGAGCCGCCACGGGCTCCGTTTTTCCTTGTATGCAAGAACCAGCATCTGGTCCGGCTCATCCAGATGGTCTTCCGCCTCGATCCACCACTCAGCCAGATAGGGGCCTGCCTCGCATTCAAAATGCCGGACATGGATGGCCATGCGACGCAATAGACCTGCTGTGCCGCTCTGGCACTCGTCGGGAACGGTCAGCATACAACCACCTTCGCTGGGCTCTTTCCATCGGCGTTCGATCGTTATTCCCAGCCGCTCAGTGAGCAGCACAGCCACTTCGCGGCCGCACTTTGCATCATCAAATTCGCCACTCGATTTCATCTCCTCATCTCCCAAAAAAGCCCGTGTAGGCGGTGGGCGCACTACACGGGCAATATCGAGGATCAGTCCGGTTATGCGGTAACGGCGTCCGTGATCGCGGCGAAAGATTCCGGGTGCCGAACCGCGATATCCAGATCACTGAAAGCCGTCACGCGCACTCCACCTGAGGCACTCAGGGAATAGGGATCTACCTGAAGATCGAGCCCGCTCCACTGGCCCACGATCAAGTCCGACCAGTTGCCGAAAATGATCGCAGAGAGATTGGTCCCGGTGCCCTTGGTGAGATTGCTGGGTACGTGGTTCGATACCGCGGCACGGAAACCTATCATCCGACCTTCCGGCCCGGCACCAGCCTCCCAGACAGCCTCAGAGGTGCCAGCACCAAACTTCGCTGTGCCAAGCAGCTTGCCACGGACCTTGCTATTGGTCAGAAAGGCCAAGGTGCCCGTATCCGCGTTCGCATTGGCTACGGCCGACAACAGGTCGATGATCGATTGATAGGTCGGAACAGCCC
>CAZVIG010000235.1:0-4130 GCA_964627395.1 uncultured Sedimenticola sp. | reverse complement strand
CTCCCACAGCGAGGGCTTGTGCGACAGTTGCGGGAGCGGCTTCGGCCGTGACCGAGAAGGCCATCGGGCCTGAGGCCCTCCCACGGCGAAGAACTGCTGCGGCAGTTGTGGGAGCGGCTTCAGCCGCGACCGAAAGGGCCGTCGGGCCTGAAGGTCCTCCCACAGCGAGGGCTTGTGCGACAGTTGCGGGAGCGGCTTCAGCCGCGACCGAAAAGGCCTTCGGGCCTGAAGGCCCTCCCACAGCGGAGGGCTTGTGCGGCAGTTGTGGGAGCGGCTTCAGCCGCGACCGAAATGGCCGTCGGGTCTGAAGGCCCTCCCACATGGAGGACTTTTCCGGACAGCAGTGCCGCCCGGGGGCAAGGATGCGGGCTCAGTGCATCATGTTGAACAGCCGGCGTCGCGCGGAGGCCACCCGTTCGTCGTCGCCGAGCACGTCGAACAGCTTCAGCAGGGCCTTGCGTGCGGCATCGTCGCCGTACTGGCGGTCCTTGGCCATCAGGGTGAGGAGGTGTTCGATCGCCTCGTCGAAGCGTTGTTGCAGCACCAGCCCCATGGCGAGCCGGTAACGTGCCTCGCTGTCGTTCTCGTCCGCCTCCAGGCGCGCGGCCAGGGCGGGCAGCTCGTCCGCCGGCGGGGCCTCGCTGGCGAAGTGGAGCTGGCCGCGCAGTTGCGCCACCTCCGGGCGGTCCTGCTCGGCGGGCGGCAGGCTGTCCAGCGCCTCGCGCGCGCCCTCCCAGTCGCCGGCCAGCATCCGCGCCTGGGCGATCGCCACCGGGATGCGCGGGTTGTCGGGATCCGCGTCACGGGCCTGCTCCAGCAGTGCCAGGCCGCCGGCGGCGTCGCCTGCGGCGAGTGCCTGCAGGGCCTGTTCCACGGTGCTGTCGGAGGCACGCGGGATATGCCGGTCCAGGAACTCGCGGATCGCCGACTCCGGCAGGGCGCCGGTGAAGCCGTCCACCTCCCGGCCGTCCTTGAACAGGCGCACGTCGGGAATGGAGCGAATGCCGAACTGGGCGGCGACCTCCTGCTGCTCCTCGGTGTTGACCTTGGCCAGCAGGAAGCGCCCGCCGTATTCCTCGGCCAGCTTCGCCAGCACCGGCATCAGCATCTGGCAGGGGCCGCACCAGCTCGCCCAGAAGTCCACCAGCACCGGGCGTTCACGCGAGCCCTCGATGACGACCTGGGCGAAATTGTCGGCGGTGACTTCCTGGATATAGGGTGAATCGCTCATGGTGATCTCTCGCTCCGGGTACTGCCTGGAATGGGATGTCCGCCAGATAGGGACGGGAATCGCGGATTCAAGCTTGAACTGTGCCGGGATGCCCCCATCTCGCCCTCGAGTTACGAATCCGAAGAAGGAAAACCGACATGTCCGATGCGTTGCATATCGTCTGCCCCAACTGCGGCGGGGTCAACCGGGTGCCGGCCGACAAGCTGGAGCGCCATCCCAAGTGCGGCAAGTGCAAGCAGCCGCTGTTCCAGGGCAAGGCGGTGCCGGTGAACGGCGAGATGTTTCTCAAGCAGCTCCAGCGCAGCGACATCCCGCTGCTGGTGGATTTCTGGGCGCCCTGGTGCGGTCCCTGCCGCATGATGGCGCCGGCCTTCGAGCAGGCCGCGGCGCGCCTGGAGCCGCATGTGCGTCTGCTCAAGCTCAATACCGAGGAGGAACAGCAGATCGCCGGCCAGTTCGGCATCCGTTCTATCCCCACCATGATCCTGTTCGCCGGCGGGCGCGAGCTGGACCGGATGTCCGGCGCCCTGGACGCCAACGGCATCGTACAGTGGACCCGGCAGGCGCTGGCACAGCGGCGCTGAGGGTTTTCCCGCAACCGGTCGAACCTGGATCAGCGGCCGTTCCTCCGGGCGGCGGTCGTTCTTGATCCAGGTCAAATCCGCCTGCATTCGGGCCGGCCTTTCGTGGCGCGTCGTCCCTCTTTCCCGACTACGCTTGGAGCGATCCGTAGTAGAGCGCGTTCAAGCGCCGAGCATCCCATCATGTGAAGGAGGAAGACGATGACGACCCTGGAGGAGCTGAAGTCCCAGCAGAACGACATCCGCGAGATGAGCCGCGCCCTGCGCAATCTGCTCACCCCCGAGCAGCAGGCGGTGGGCACCATCGCCCGCATCACCCACACCCTGTTGTGCGACCTGTGCGAGAAGGTCAGCGCCCATCTGGCGGAGGAGCACGAGGGACTGTTCCCCTCTCTGCTGAGTCACGGCGACCAGAAGGTGCAGAACCTGGTGTGGGGCTTCATCAACAACGACCGGCCGCTGCGCGAGGCCTTCAACCAGTACAAGCGCCAGTGGCTGCGCGACTGCAACTACGAGGTGAGCCCCGCCTTCCTGGAGGAGACGCAGCAGATCCTCGAGCTGCTGGAGCAGCGCCTGGACCTGGAGGACGCCTCCATGATCCCCCGGCTGGAGGCCGCCGGCGTCTTCGCCAACGCCTGAATTCCGTCCTCATGGCCCGCCCTTCCGTGGGCGGGTCGCTTTTTCTCCCGCCGAGCGATTTTGGCATGGCCTTGGGGCGGGTTTTCCCGTAAGATTTCCTCCCCAGTAGCGGGCCCCGGTGCCTCTCGTAACCAGTCCCGATTCCACGCCGGAAGAACTGTCCCACAGCGCCTTCCGGCTTTTGGTGTGCGCGCATGACGACCAGACCGGCAATACTCGTTCTCGAAGATGGCAGCGTGTTCCGCGGCCAGTCCATCGGCGCCGACGGCCAGACGGTGGGGGAGGTGGTGTTCAACACCGCCATGACCGGCTACCAGGAGATCCTCACCGATCCCTCCTACGCCCGGCAGATCGTGACCCTCACCTATCCCCACATCGGCAACGTGGGGGTGAACCACGAGGACGAGGAATCGTCCCACATCCATGCGGCGGGGCTGGTGATCCGCGACCTGCCGCTGCTGATGAGCAACTTCCGCGCCGAACAGCGCCTGGACGAGTACCTGGTCGAGCAGGGCATCGTGGCCATCTCCGAGATCGACACCCGCCGCCTGACTCGCCTGCTGCGCGAGAAGGGCGCGCAGAACGGCTGCATCATGGCCGGCGACGATATTTCCGAGGAACGGGCGCTGGAGGCCGCGCGTGCCTTCCCCGGCCTCAAGGGCATGGATCTGGCGCGCGAGGTCACCACCGGCTTCCCCTACGAATGGGCCCAGGGCACCTGGACCCTGGAAAGCGGCCTGCCCGAGGCCCCGCACCCGGTGGAGGAGAAACTGCCGCTGCACGTGGTGGCCTGGGACTACGGCATCAAGCGCAACATCCTGCGCATGCTGGTGGACCGCGGCTGCCGCATCACCGTGGTGCCGGCCGAGACGCCCGCCAGCGAGGTGCTGGCGATGCAGCCCGACGGGGTCTTCCTGTCCAACGGCCCCGGCGACCCGGAGCCCTGCACCTACGCCATCGAGGCGATCCGCGAGGTGCTCGCCGCCGGCGTGCCCACCTTCGGCATCTGCCTGGGACACCAGCTCCTGGGCCTGGCGAGCGGGGCGAAGACGGTGAAGATGAAGTTCGGCCACCACGGCGCCAACCATCCGGTGCAGGACCTCGCCAGCGGCCGGGTGATGATCTCCAGCCAGAACCACGGCTTCGCGGTGGACGAGGACTCGCTGCCCGGCAACCTGGAGGCGACCCACAAGTCCCTGTTCGACGGCTCCCTGCAGGGGATCCATCGCACCGACTGCCCCGCGTTCGGCTTCCAGGGTCACCCTGAAGCCAGTCCCGGGCCGCACGACGTGGCGCCGGTGTTCGACCATTTCATCGAGCTGATGAAGGCCTGAATTTGAATTCCCTTGACCACAGAGGACACAGAGAACACAGAGCGATGAAGGCGGTTCCAGTTTTCCGAGCGGGCGGCACCTCGTGCGCAGTCGGTGCGCCCGGGCGGTTCCCTCCGCGTGTGAAATCTCTGTGCACTCTGTGCCCTCTGTGGTGAATCCATAAAGTCAGTCTCATGCCCAAGCGTACAGACATCGAAAGCATCCTCATCATCGGCGCCGGCCCTATCGTGATCGGCCAGGCCTGCGAGTTCGACTATTCCGGCGCGCAGGCCTGCAAGGCGCTGGCCGAGGAGGGCTACCGGGTGATCCTGGTCAACTCCAACCCGGCGACCATCATGACCGACC
>CAZVIG010000234.1:0-4133 GCA_964627395.1 uncultured Sedimenticola sp. | reverse complement strand
GCAGGCTTGACTTCCCCGGGATCTGGGCTATCCCTCTTATACCCATATCAGGGATTGTTATTGCCACCGGAGGAGAGCGATGCAACACGCAAGCACCAGTACCGCCGCACAACAGCAGCGGCGCATCGAGACGGACGCGGACGGCTTCCTGCTGGATCCGGACCGCTGGAACAAGGGCCTGGCGCGGGCCCTGGCGCGCCAGGAGGGCATCGAAGAGCTGGGCCCCGACCACTGGGCCATCATCTACTACCTGCGCGAACACCATCTGAGTTACGGCAGCCTGCCGCCCATGTCGCAGGTGTGCCGCACCCGGGGCCTGGACCGCGATGCGGTGCAGCGCCTGTTCGGCGGCTGCCGCCAGGCCTGGCGCATCAGCGGCCTGCCCAACCCCGGCGAGGAGGCGCTCAGCTACATGAACTGATCAGGGCCGGCGGGCCTGGAGCGCCCGTTCCAGACGCTCCAGGAAGGCGGCCTGCTTGGCCTGCTCCGCCGGCGGCGCGTCCAGCACCAGCCAGGCAGCGAGATCGCGCGCGCGCCGCGCCCGCTGCAGGTCGCCGGTGCGCACCAGCGCCAGGGCACGCAGGCGCCACACCTCGGGCAGCTCGTTGAGCTGCTGCTGACGGCGCGGGTCGCGGGTGCGCAGCACCGCCAGCGCCGCCTCCGGCCGGTCGTGCGCCAGAAGCTGGCGGGCGATGGCCGGCTCCTGGCGCGCCAGTTGCTCGCCGTCCGCCTGCAGCGCCCAGGGCAGCAGGGGCTCGATGGCACGCGCCGGCGCGGCGCCGGTCTGATCCAGCCACTGCACCAGGCGGATGCGGGTCATGGGCTGGTCCGGATCCTGTGCCAGGGAGCGCCGCAGCACCCGGCCGATCTCGTCCAGCACCGCCGGGGTCTCGGCGTCGGCACGCAGCGCCAGCAGCTCCGCCAGATGGCGCCATCCCAAGGGATTGAGCGGGTCGCGCCCGAGCAGGGCGCGCAGCGCCCGTTCCGCGGCATCGCGGCGCTCCGGATCCAGGTGGGCGATCGACTGGAAGGGATCGTAGGGCAGCGCCAGCAGGCCGAAGCGCGCCACCAGGTCGGCGCGCAGATAGGTCAGGCTCTCGGCATCGTAGGCCACCAGCAGCCAGCGCGGATCGTCCACCGGCAGCGGCGGACGCCGGCCGCGCTTGAGCACCACCGCATCCACCTCCCAGCCGTCGAGCAGGGCGCGCAGCATCGCCGGGCGGCGTTTGGCGAGGTGCGCCTGCAGCATCAGCTCCTCGGTGAAGACGGTGGGGGTGCGGCCGTCGATGTAGATGCGGATCCGGCCCTCGCCGGCCCAGCCCAGCCAGCCGCCCCAGCCATAGTGGTTCCAGACCCGCAGCGGCCGCTCGCCCGCCAGCGCGGGACGCAGCGCGGCCAGGGCCACATGGGGGAAGCGCCGCAGCATCACCGGATAGTCGGCGGGGCGGTGTTCCAGCCAGGGCCAGGGGGGCGGATAGGCGAGCCACAGGGCCGCCAGCACCAGGGCCCCGGCCTGCCAGCCGTGCACGCCCGCCAGGTGCGGGAAGCGCCGCCCCAGACGTTCCAGCCCCAGACCCAGCAAAACCCCGGTGGGACGCACCAGCACCAGCGCCAGCTCGTACAGGAAACGCTTGTTGCTCACCGCCAGCCCCAGGAACACCGCGACCAGCAGCAGCTCGCCCGGGGTCAGCAGACGCCGCCGCAGCATCAGCACCAGGGGAAGCGCCGCCAGCCCCAGGAACAAAAAGGGCGGCAGCCCTTTGGGCGGCAGCCATTCGCGGATGTAGGCGGCCAGGTAGTCGGCCCGCGCATGCCCGAACAGCACATCCAGGATGCCCAGGCCATTGGGGGTGGCGAACACCATGGCCCCCAGCAGCAGGGCGCCCGGCAGGCGGCGCCCCAGTTCGCGCCAGCCGGGCCAGGCGAAGGTCGGACCCAGCAGCCAGTGCAGGCCCAGGGCCGCCGCGCCCACCACCACCGAGGCATGGGTGTTGGCCCACAGCAGCACCAGCAGGGCCGACAGCCAGTAATGGCGGCGGCTGCGCGGCCGTTGCAGCAACAGCACGGTGGCGGCCAGGAACAGCCCCTCCAGCAGATGCGGACGCAGGTGCATGATGGGGGTGAGCTGCCAGCCGAAAGCGGCCACCGGGAGCAGCCAGGCGAAGGGCGCGCCGCGATCGCCGATGGCGCGGAACAGCAGAAACAGAATGCCCCACCAGAGCAGGGCCTTGAACGCCAGCAGGCCCCAGGCGCCGCCCAGGGCGTACACCGCGGCCACCGTCACCTGGAACAGCCAGGCGAAGTTGGGCCAGTGCGCGTCGGGCATGGTGAAGGAGCGGATCTCGCGATCCAGATAGGCGTGATGCGCCAGCATCCAGCGCCCGGCGTCCAGGTGCCACCAGAGGTCCAGGTTGCGGATCGGCGTCAGGAACAGCGCCACCAGCAGCAGCGCCGCCAGCGCCGGCCACAGGGGAGCGAGCTGCCGCGCGCCGCCCATGCCGCGCTATTCCGCGAGGGCGCCGATCGTCTTCAGCATCTCGGGATGGTCGAACTCGCGCCCGCCCACGGCGCGGTACACGATACGCCCCTCGCGATCGACCACGAAGGTGGTGGGCAGGCCGCGCACGCCCCAGGCCTCCACGGTGGTGCTGTCGCGGTCGAGCAGCATGGGAAAGGAGGGGGAAGGCTCGACCATGCCGAGGAAGGAGAAGATGGTCTCCGCGTCCTCGCCCACATTCACCCCCAGCACCACCACGCCCTTGTCCGCGAGCGCCTGGTAGAGCCGCTCCAGCGAACCCATCTCGCGCCGGCAGGGCGGACACCAGGTGGCCCAGAAGTTGACCACCACCACCTTGCCGCGCAGCGAGGCCAGATCGACGACCTCCTCGTCCAGGTCGGGCAGGCGCAGCGCCGGCGCGGGGCGCGGCGGGTCCACCGGCTTGAGGCTGTGGGTGAGCGGCGGCAGGGCCGCCAGGGCCGGTATCAGCCACAGCATCAGAAAGGCCGACAGCAGGGCATCACTCATCGTCTTGCGCACAGTGCACCTCCTTCAGCAGCAGTTCTCCGGGTTCGCCGCGCACGTCCCAGCGCGCACGCAGGTCGAAGCGGCTGCCGGGCGGCAGGCCGATCGAGAGCATCCCCTGGTTCCAGTCCCCGCCCGGGGCATAGGTCTGTTCCGCTGGGAACTGCGCCCAGCGGAAGGCGATCAGCCCCGGCTGGGTCACCCCGGCGGCGCGCAGGCGTTCTATCCAGTGGTCCGCCGACAGGGGCGGTCGCTCGAAGCCGTCCTTCAGCACCCGCCAGTCGGCGCTGCGGAAATGTACCGGCCCCGGGGCTGCGTCGTTGCGCAGCACCGTCATGAAGACGCAGGAGGTGGCATAGGGCTCGGCCTGGGCGGGGGTGAAGCCGCGGTTGACGTAGAAGGCGCGGAGCTGGTCCGGCAGGATCTGGGTGAGCGACAGGGTGACGCCGCCGGCCGAGGCGCTCCAGGTGCGGGCGCCGGTCTCGGGATCGACCTGCGGCGCCTCCACGGCCGGCGACAGGCCCGGCAGGAGCAGGCAGAGACAGATCGGCAGACAGCGGGCGAGGCAGGACATGGCTGATTGATTTCCGCGATACTGGCGCGAGAATACGCGATTTCGTCGGAGGGCGCCGCTCAGACGGCGCGCAGGGCGGCGATCACCGGGCCGGTGTCGGGCATCACCCCGCGCCACAAGCGGAAGGACTCGGCCGCCTGCTCCACCAGCATGCCCAGGCCGTCCAGGGCGCGCGCCGCACCGTGGCGCTCGCCCCAGCGCACGAAGGCGGTGGGCTCGCGCCCATACATCATGTCGTAGGTCCAGCCGCCGGGCGCCAGGCAATCCCCCGGAATGGCGGGCACCTCGCCCTGCAATCCGGCGGCGGTGCCGTTGACGATCAGGTCGAAGCGCCGGCCCGCCAGCGCATCCAGCCCGCAGCCCACGACCCGGGGATCCGCGGCCAGGCGCGCCAGCGCCTCGGCCTTGCTCGCGGTGCGGTTGGCGATCACCAGTTCCGCCGGACCTTCCCCCAACAGCGGGAAGAGCACCCCGCGCGAGGCGCCGCCCGCGCCCAGCAGCAGGATGCGGCTGCCGGCGAAGGCGAAGCGGTGGTTG
>CAZVIG010000233.1:0-4137 GCA_964627395.1 uncultured Sedimenticola sp. | reverse complement strand
TTTTTCATCCCATGATCTCCTTTCATTTGATCCGCATGCCTTCGACACGGAT
The DNA here is from genome assembly GCA_964627395.1 of uncultured Sedimenticola sp. Lineage (GTDB taxonomy): Bacteria > Pseudomonadota > Gammaproteobacteria > Chromatiales > Chromatiaceae > MONJU. The sequence continues at coordinate 4,085 of CAZVIG010000233.1, read as the reverse complement.
GCTACGCAAACGTGCCACCAGATCCTTCCACGCCACCTCGCGGTTGCGCCCGATGACGTCGATGCGCGGGATGCCCGCGCCCTTCACCAGATAATAACCGCCGTCGGGCGCCGGGATGCCGTCGATCCAGGCGTGATCGCCTCGCTGCCGCAGCTTCAGCTCGATGCGGTCATAGGAAAACTCCTTGAACAGCCCCATGAAGCCCGCGGACAGGGCGCCGGTGACGCCGTTGCCCAGCTCGGTCAGGTTCTGCACCGCGCGCTGGCTGATGCGGTGGCGGCTGTCGTCGCCGGGCGTGGAATGGAAGCGGGCGTCGAAACGGTCCGGCTCCCAGGCCACCAGGCGCAGGCCGCGGATCTCGCCGTCCAGCCGGCCCTGGATGTCGCCGAAGGAGAAGGTCCGGGTCAGCTTCAGCAGATCCAGATGCCGCAGCTCGACATTGGCGGTGAGCACCGGCGCGGCGGATCCCAGCTCCTCCAGACGCAGGTCGCGGACGCGCAGGGTGCCGTCGAAGGCCTCCACCAGAATGTCGCCATCCACCCGCAGGCTGCCGTTGCGATAGCGGGCGCGGGGGATCTGCGCATTGATGGTTCCCAGCATCCGCGGCCAGTCCAGGTCGGTGCTCAGGGCCTCCAGCGAGACATCCCTCAGCCGCAGGCCGAAACCGCCGTCGCCACCAGCGTCGGTCTGGAGCCAGGTGGCCTCGGGCACTACCAGCAGCCCCTCGTAGAAAGGCACCCGAAGGGTCCGGCGCAGATAGGCGTAGCGTCCCGCCGTGTTGAACAGCAGGCGCGCGCCGCCGAAATCCAGTGGTCCTAGATTGAAACCGACGAAACGCAGGCTGCTGTCCGGCGACTCCCCCCGCGCGCGCCAGTGCAGGTCGCCCACCAGGCCGTCGATTCCGAAACCCCCGTCGCCGCGCGTCACCTTCACCCGCTCCAGCGCCAGATCCAGCCAGGTGGGCTTCCCGCCCTCCCAGCGCAGATGGGCGCCTCCGCGACCCTGCACCTGCAGATCGTCGAGGGGACCGCCCGCCAGCAGGGGCTGGAGCAGGGTGGCATAGAGCCGCCCGAAGTCCTCACTGTCGATGCGCAACTGCAGCTCGCGGGGACGTGGCGGCTGCAGATCCAGGGTGCCCGTACCGCGCAGCCGCAGCGCCTTGCCGGCATCCAGAGTCAGTCGCTCGAGATGCAGCCGCTCGGGCTGCCAGCGCCCCTCGGCGGTGAGCGCCAGCGGCTGCTTGCCCAGATCCAGGAACACCGGATCGCTGAATACCTCGCCCCCCTGCAGGGCGAGGTGCAGCCGGCCCTTCCAGGCCGCGCCCAGGCGCCGTCCCTTCGCCTCCAGCCGCAGACGGACCTTCTCCCCCGCCTGCTCGCCGGCGGCGTCGCTCCAGGCCAGGCCGCGGGCGCTGCCTTCCAGCCGCAGGCGGCGCGGCTCGCCACCCCGCCCCTCCAGCTTCGCACTCAGCGTCACCCGACCGTGGAGACGCCGGATGCCGGCCTTGCGCAGGGCCTGGCGCAGCGCCGCCACCCGGCCCGGACGCAGCCCCCGGCCACGCGCCTCCAGGGTCCAGTCCTGGCCGTTCAGATCGAGACGGCCGGAGAGCCGCCCCGCCGGATGGCGCAGGCCGCGGAAGCTCAGGGAACCGTGACGCGCGTCCTTCCAACGGATGGCCAGTTTCAGCTTCTGCGGCCCCCAGGGCCCCTGCGCCAGGACCAGGGTCGCCTCGGGGCAGTCCAGCGCCGGCAGCGGCAGGCGCGAGTCGGGGCAGTCGATCACCAGATCGCGCAGCGGCCGGTCCAGGCCCGGCAGCACCAGACGCCCGATACGCAGGCGCAGCGCACGGCGGTCGCCGCTGTCCTCCAGGCGCAGGCTCAGCTCGCGGGCAGTGAAGGCGGGATGCTCGATGTCGGCCACGCCCAGCTCCACCACCAGCGGCGCCACGCCCCGCACCGGGAGCGCCGACGCCAGCAGCACCAGGAACAGAAAGGCCGGCTTGAGACGCATACCCGGAGCTTACCCGCATGCAGCCGCACCGGGCCACGTCCTTCTGACCGGGACGTCGGGCTGCGGCTACAATGCTCGGATGGCCGAACAGCTCTTCATCTCCGACCTGCACCTGTCCGAGACCCGACCCGAGACCCTGGCGCTGTTCGAGCGTTTTCTCCGGGAGCGGCCGCAGCCGGGGGATCGACTCTACATCCTCGGCGACCTGTTCGATGCCTGGATCGGCGACGACGACGACGCCCCGCTGGCGCAGCGGGTGCGCCAGGCGCTTGCGGAGACGAGTCGGCGCGGGGTGGCCCTGTTCATCCAGCGCGGCAACCGCGACTTTCTGCTGGGGCGGCGCTTCATGCGCGAGACCGGCGCCAGCCTGCTGCCCGATCCCTGCCGGGTTACGGTCGCCGGGCGCCCCACCCTGCTGATGCACGGCGACCTGCTGTGCACCGACGACATCGCCTACCAGAAGGCGCGCCGACGCCTGCGCAACCCCCTGTTCCAGTGGCTCGCCCTGCGCCGCTCGCTGGCCGCGCGCCGCCGCATGGCCGCGGAGTACCGGCGCCGCTCGGGCGAGGTGACCGCCATGACGCCGGCCGAGATCATGGACGCCAACGTGGATACCGTGATCGACTACCTGCAGCGCCACGACGCCACCTGCCTGATCCACGGCCACACCCACCGGCCCTCGGTCCACGAGCACCGTCTGCCCGACGGCCGCCTGGCGCAGCGCTATGTGCTGGACGAATGGCACGACGACCACGCCGCCGCCTGGGTGGACGACGGCAGCACGCTGCGCCGCGAGACCATTCGCTGAACCCGCGGAGACGACGCTGCTATTCGGCCGCTGCCGCGGAACCCGTCGCGAGGCCGGGCAGACGGATACGCCGGTAGTCTTCGGGCAGCCGGAACAGCCGGTCGGGCACCTGGAAGTCCGCCTCGTGGTCCAGCAACAACTGGGTCCGACCCGGGGCGCGTTCGCTCAGGGGCAGGCCGTGATCCAGGCTCCAGGTGGGCGCCTGCACGGCGGTGGCACGGTCGCAGGGCCCTGCCACCCCCGGGGGAGCGGCCGCCAGGCTGGCGGCCTGGACGCGCGCCAGCACCCGGCGCAGCTCGCGCAGCCCCTCCAGCGCCGCCGGCATGCGCCCGGGCAGCACCGTGAGCGTGCCGCAGGACTCGCCATCGGCCAGCAGCTCCACCCGGTGGGGCTGGATGCCGCCGACCCGCGGCGCCTCGGGATCGGGGTCGTCCCGCACCTCCAGGCGCACCGCCGGCAGGCTCGATGCGGGTGTCTCGCCGGGGTCCATCACCAGCACGCTGCGATCCTCGCGCGAGACGTTGTAGACCACGCCCGCGCGCCGATCGAGCAGGGTGAAATCCCCCGCATCGTCGCCCTCGTCCATCCGCAGATGGTCCGGCGTCACCAGGATGCGGCTGATATAGGGCTCGGCGCCCTCCTCCCAGACCTTGTACACCAGCAGATCGGCCGAGGCGGCCAGCGCGGGCGCGGCCGCCAGCCAGGCCAGAAGGGTCGTCAGGATCTTTTGCACAGTGCCTCCAGTCGTTCCAGTTCCTGCTCGCTGAAGCCGGCCCGGCGGCGCGCCTCGCGGTGCAGCGGGCAGCGGATGCCGCCGCGGAAGGCCTCCTCCAGCAGACGAAAATAGTGTTCCTCCGGGTCCAGGCCGCGCGCCTCGCACAGGTGGCGGAACCAGCGCGAGCCGGCCGCCACATGGCCCACCTCGTCGCGCAGGATCACCTCCAGCACCGCCACCGTGGCCTGGTCACCGATGCGCCGGAAGCGCGCCATCATCCCCGGGGTGACGTCCAGGCCGCGCGCCTCCATCACCCGCGGCACCAGGGCCATGCGCCGCAACGGGTCGTCCGCGGTGCGGCGCGCCAGCTCCCAGAGGCCGTCGTGGGCGGGAAAATCGCCGTAGTCGCGGCCCAGCTCGCGCAGCCGGTCGCGCAGCAGCGAGAAATGGTGCGCCTCCTCGGCGGCCACCTGCAACCAGTCGCCATAGAACGCCGGCGGCAGCCCCTGGAAGCGCCAGGCCGCGTCGCAGGCCAGGTTGATGGCGTTGAAC
>CAZVIG010000232.1:0-4146 GCA_964627395.1 uncultured Sedimenticola sp. | reverse complement strand
GCGTATCGGGCTCGTCCGGCGTATCGGGCTCGTCCGGCGTGTCGGGCTCGTCCGGGGTGTCGGCTTCGTCCGGCGTGTCGGGCTCGTCCGGGGTGTCGGCTTCGTCCGGCGTGTCGGGCTCGTCCAGCGTGTCGGGTTCATCCGACTCGTCCGGTGCATCCGGCACGGAGGGCCGGTCATGACGGTCCGGCGAATCCGGCCCTCCCGGGGACTTGTCGCGGTCCTCGTCGTCGAAGGATCGGGGCGCGGGATCGTCCGACCGCGCCGGTCCGGCAGCCGAACCGACCTGTCCCTGGTGGCCGTCCGCCGGTGGCAGGGGCAGGGGCCGGCCGGTGACCAGCTCGAGGTCGTCGAAGTCCTGTACCACGGCTGCATCGGCCACGCCGTCACGCACCACCAGGGTGACCAGATCGCCGGGGGCGGCATGCACCGGCTGCGCCACCGGCAATGGCGGGGTGTCCACCAGCTTGACCGTCTGCGGCGCCACCTGCTCCACCACGCCTTGCACCACGGCCGCCGGACCCGGCTGCAGCGGAGCGGGTGGGGGCGGCGGCGGACCGGGCGGAGCCGGATCGATGCGGGTGGCATGGATCCCGCCGTCGGGCCGCCTCAGGCCGGAGATGGCCACCACGGTGCCCGGCTCCAGCGGCACCGGTGCGGACTGCAGCAGATCCATGGGGAGGTCCACGCTCGCGCCATCCACCCGCAGGCGACCGGCGATGGGATCCACCGCCTCGATGGGGCCCACCAGGGCATGCGCTACCGAGAGCGAGCGGGCCTGCAACCCTTCGGGACCGGGGACCGCCTCGATGGTCACCACCTGGCCCACTGCCAGACCTTCGGGCGTGGCGGGGCGACCGTCGATGCGCACCGGGGTGGCCGCGCCATAGTGCACCTCCAGGCCGTTGACGCAGACGCTGCCGAAGCCGGTCACCACCCCATGCACCAGCAGGGGACGGCCGGTGCCGCCCAGGCCCTCACGGTGGCCGGTGCCGCCGACCCCATCGTGGCTTCGGTCGGTCAGACGTCGGCCGGTGCCGCCCAGGCCCTCGCCGGCATGACCGGTGCCGCCCAGCCCGTCACGTTCCTCCTGACCGCTGCGCAGGCCGGTGCCGCCGAGGCCGTCGCGTTCGTCGCGCAAGCCGGTCCCGCCCAGGCCGCCGGTCACCTCCGAGACGCCCGGCAGATAGCAGGGGCCAGCCGCCCCAGCCACCGGCGACAGCACCCAGCTCAGGAGCAGCAGACCCAGTCCGGCGAGGCGTCCACTCCGCGCGGAGGGACGATACCCGGCCGATGGGATCCTAGGCTTCCTCTTCATGGTCACGGGCCGGTTCGTCGTAGTAGTAGAGCCCTACCGCCAGGAAATGGGCGTCCGCGGCCTCGTCATCGGCCGCCTCGCTGGCCCGGCGGTTGATCGCCTTGAGGAGTTCCATGCCCTGGCTCTCCAGCAGGGCGCGGATCTCCGGCAGCGCGGCGGCGGGAATGCGCCGATACTGCACCACCCGGTCGAAGAAGGGCGGCTGGTGCCCCTCCAGGTTGCGCACCGCGGCCATCAGATGAGCGTAGCCGGACTGCTCGAAGTAGTAGAGCTTCTCGGCCTCCGACTCACTGGGGACGAAGGCCTCCACCGCCAGCCGCACCAGGCCGTTGCGCTCCTCCACCACGCCCAGGCGCAGCAGTTCGTCGAGCACCGCGCGGGGACGCACGTCGCTGCTGATCCGGTTGGCCAGGCTGTCGAAGTCGCGGCCGTCGGGGGCGGACTGGCGCGGCAGGATCAGGGGATGGCCCTCGGCGTCCTGCCAGCCCGGCTCGGTGAGCCAGGTGTTGACCAGTTGCATCCCCAGGGAGACCCGCTTGGGCACGTCATTGGGCCGGAAGCCCATCTCGCGGAAGCGCTTCACGTCCTTGCGGTGCACGCCGGTGAGCACCGAGATGCGGCTGTCGGTGGTGCGTTTGCCCTCCACCGGAAAATCGTGGATGGCGACGTCCACCATTACCTGCTTGAGCAGCTCTACGATGGCCGGCAGGGTGATGCCGTGGCGGATCATCAGCCGCGCCAACGGCCGTAACAGCCGCCGGACGGCGCCCATCACGACCTTGGGCAGTTCGTCCAGTGCGTCTTCCATGAGCAGAGTCTAGCAAATGTGGGAAAAATTTACAGGATCCATTCCTTGGGGAGCTGGTGCGGCGGCAGGGGGGCCACCCTGAGCCGACGGGCATCGCCCTCCCTGTCCACATACTCCAGCTCCACCTTTTCGGCCTGCTTGCCCTGGCTGTAGCGCGCGACGATGCGCGCCGCCAGCTCCAGATCGGCCTCGTCGATCTCGCCGTCGATCAACGTGAAGGGGCCGCCGTGGCTGAGGGTGCGCAGATGGGGATACTGCTTGCGATAGCCCTGCAGGAAGTTGCCCTCCCCCTCCTCGCGGGCCACGATCAGCTTGAAATGGGGCGCCGGGCGGATGTGGCGTCCTACCTTGAGCAGCATGATGTCGTCCAGCTCGTAGCGGCGCTCGCCGCGCGCCTGCCAGAGATCGGCCAGCTTCACCGAATACTGCTCGTCGGTGAGGAAGCAGCAGCCGCCGGCCGGCTGGGCATAGTCGCGGAAGCCGAAGCGCTCGGCGAGGGCCATCTGAGGCTTGCGCGAGCGGCCGGAGAAGTCGTAGAGCCGTTCGCGGTCCACCCAGCCCTCGCGCTCCGGCAGGGTGGGGGGGAGATTCTTGGCGCATAGGGGGCGCAGCAGCCGGTCGCCGATGCCGGAGTCGCGCTGCACCACCGGCATGGTGTCCTTGCGCTGCGACTTGGGGCGCTGGCCGATCACCTCGCCGGTGATCACGAAGTCGAAGTCGTGCGCCTCGATCCACTCCGCGGCCTTGCGCACCATGAAGATCTTGCAGTCCAGGCAGGGATTGAGGTGGGCGCCATAGCCGTACTTGGGGTTGAACACCACGTCCTTGTATTCCTCGACGATGTCGATGATGTGCAGCTTGATGCCCAGTTGCTCGGCCACCCAGAGCGCATTGTTGCGCTTCGGCCTGGCGCGGTCCTTCTTGCGGATGGCGTGGGTGTGCCCCTCCACGCAGAAGCCGGTGAAGAAGTTCACCCCCTCCACATGGATGCCCTGCTCCTGGATCACCCGCGCTGCGAGCAGCGAGTCCAGTCCGCCGGAGATCAATGCCAGTGCCTTGCGTTGTCGGGTCATGGCCGCCGTAATCCGCAAAAACGACCATTATAAGGAGAGTGACGCGCGCGAACGGGTATAATCCCCGGTTTTCGCAACGGGATCCCGCTCCGGGACCCGGCAGCAACGGCGGAGAGCCATTCGACCATGAGCCAGGATACGGACGTATCGACCTTCCAGGGCCTGATCTTCGCCCTGCAACGCTACTGGGCGGAGCAGGGCTGCGTGGTCCTGCAGCCCTACGACATGGAGATGGGGGCGGGCACCTTCCACACCGCCACCTTTCTGCGTTCCATCGGCCCCGAGCCCTGGAACGCCGCCTATGTGCAGCCCTCGCGCCGCCCCACCGACGGACGCTACGGCGAGAACCCCAACCGCCTGCAGCACTACTACCAGTTCCAGGTGGTGATGAAGCCCTCGCCATTGGACATCCAGGAGCGCTATCTCGGCTCGCTGAAGATGCTGGGCATCGACCCGCTGGTGCACGACATCCGCTTCGTCGAGGACAACTGGGAATCGCCCACCCTGGGCGCCTGGGGCCTGGGCTGGGAGGTCTGGCTCAACGGCATGGAGGTGACCCAGTTCACCTACTTCCAGCAGGTGGGCGGGCTGGACTGCCGCCCGGTGACCGGCGAGATCACCTACGGCCTGGAGCGCATCGCCATGTACCTCCAGGGGGTGGAGTCGGTGTACGACCTGGTGTGGACCAAGGGCCCCCAGGGACCGGTGACCTACGGCGACGTCTTCCACCAGAACGAGGTGGAGCAGTCCGCCTACAACTTCGAGCACGCCGACGTGGACTTCCTGTTCGGCCTGTTCGACCAGTGCGAGCGCGAATCGCAACGCCTGATCGAGCTGGGCCTGCCGCTGCCCGCCTACGAACGGGTGCTGGAGGCCTCGCATGCCTTCAACCTGCTGGACGCGCGCCATGCCATCTCGGTCACCGAGCGCCAGCGCTACATCCTGCG
>CAZVIG010000231.1:0-4164 GCA_964627395.1 uncultured Sedimenticola sp. | reverse complement strand
TCAGCCGAAGCCCATCTTGCCCGGCAGCCAGAGCACGATCTGGGGCAGGGCGATCAGCACCCCGATGGTGGTCACGTCGGCCACGAAGAAGGGCACCACGCCGCGGAACACGTCCTGCACTGAGCATTCCGGGCGCACCCCGGCGACCACGAAGCAGTTCAGCCCGATGGGCGGGGTGATCAGGCACAGCTCGGCCATCTTCACCACGATGATCCCGAACCAGATCGACACCCCCACCGCGGACAGGCCGAAAGGCGAGTCGGCGGCGCTCACGTCCGGGCCGCCGTTGAGGGCGATGATGGCGGGATAGACCACCGGCAGGGTCAGCAGCAGCATGCCGATGGCGTCCATGAACATGCCCAGCACCGCATAGGCGCACAGGATCAGCAGCAGCGTCACCAGGGGGCTCTGGTGCAGGCCGGCGATCCATTCCGCGAACACCTGCGGGAGATCCGCGAAGCCGAGGAAGCGCACATACAGCAGCACGCCCCAGATGATGGTGAAGATCATCACCGTGAGCTTGGCCGTCTCCAGCAGGGCGCCGCGCAGTTCCTTCCAGCGCATGCCCTTGTACAGCGCCAGGCAGAGGATCACGAAGGCGCCCAGCGAGCCCGCCTCGGTGGGGGTACCCACCCCGCCGTAGATGCACACGAAGATGATCCCCACCACCACCAGGATGGGGATGGCGGCGGGCAGGGCGGCGAAGCGGTCCTTCCAGGTGAAGCCGCGCACCGGCGGCCCCAGCTCCTTGCGCCAGGTGGCCAGGCCGATCACCAGTCCGGCGTAGATCAGCGCCGAGACCAGGCCGGGCAGGAAGCCGGCCATCAGCAGCGCCCCCACGTCCTGCTCCACGATGATGGCGTAGATCACCAGGATGGCGGAGGGCGGGATCAGCGAGGCGAGGGTGCCGCCGGCGGCCACCACCCCGGCGGCGAAGCGTTTGTCGTAGCCCAGCTTGAGCATCTCGGGCACCGCGATGCGCGCGAACACAGCCGAGGTGGCCACCGAGGCGCCGGACACCGCGGCGAAGCCGGCGGTGGAGAAGACGGTGGCCACTCCCATGCCACCGGGCAGCCAGCCCACCCAGCGGCGCGCCGCCTCGAACAGGCTGCGGGTCAGGCCGGCGTGATAGGCGAGGAAGCCGATCAGGATGAAGGCGGGGATCAGCGACAGCGCCAGGGTGGACACCTTGGAATGGGGGATGGTGCCGGCCATCTTCACCGCCACCAGGAAGCCGCGCTCGAAGCCCATGCGCGCGGAGAAGATCCACACCAGCCCGGCGAAGCCGGCCAGCGCCGCGGCGAAGGCGACGCGCATCCCCAGCACCACCAGCAGCAGCATCAGCCCGGTCACCCAGAGGCCGATCTCGGTGTGGCTCATGCCGCCCATCGCCTGGAACAGTGCGTTCACGAGGGGTTCTCCGGGTCGTCGGTCTCCAGCATCAGCTCCGCCTCCTTGGCGGCCAGGCTGGCGGTGTCCTCGAGCAGCGGTACCGCCACCGGGCGCGGGTCGTTGCGCCACAGGGCGCGCCCGTAGCCCCAGAGCTGCAGCGCCAGGCGCAGCGCCAGAAAGCTGAGCGAGACCGGCACCACCAGCTTCGCCGGCCAGGTGGGCAGGTCGATGTCCAGCGAGGAGTCGCCGATCTCCCAGGCGCGCCGGAAATGCAGCCAGGAGCCGTACACCAGCACCAGGGTGAGCGCCAGGGTGAGCAGGGTGGTGAGCCATTCCAGGCCCCACAGCCAGCGGCCGTGCAGGCGCGCCACCAGGATGTCCATGCGGATGTGCCCGCCCAGGCGCTGGGTGTAGGCGATGCCGAGAAAGGCGAAGAAGGCCATCGCCTGCTCCACCCAATCGATGTAGCCGTTCACCGGGCGGTCGAACAGCCAGCGGCCCAGCACATTGGTGGTCGCCAGCAGCACCAGTGCCAGGATCAGCACCCCGCCGAGCAGCGTCAGACGCGCCTCCAGGCGGAACAGCGCGCGGTCGAGGCGGCTGAGCAGGGAGTCGTCGTCATGGATCAGGTGGGTGCCGGACAAGGTAGGACTTCCGCGGGATTTCCGGGGGCGCAAGCGACGACCCGCCCCCGGCAGGGGCGGGCGCCGGTTACAGGATCAACGGCCTTCTTCGAACAGCTTACGGGTGAAGTCGAACAGGGCCTGCGAGTCGAACTGGCCGGCGTTCTGCTTCACCCAGTCGCGGCGCACCGACTCGGCCAGTTCGTTGAGGCGCGCGGTCTGCGCGGGGGTGAAGGTCACCCGTTTCAGGCCCGCCTCGTCGATCGCCTTCTCGTACTGACCGATCACCTTGTTCTCGTAGTTGTCGATGTAGTGGCGCAGCGCCTCGTCCACCGAGCCCAGCAGGGCCTGGCGGTATTCCGGCTTCAGCGCCTCCAGGGCGTCGGTGTTGACCACCACCGGGCAGTCGGCGCTGCCCAGGTTGAGGTTGGTGGTGGCCCACTTGCCCACCTTGTAGGTCTTGGTCGCCAGGTGGGCGTGCGGCGCGAAGGCGGCCGCGTCGATCACCCCGGAGTCCATCGCCTGGCGTACTTCGGTGAAGGGCACGCCGGTCTTGATCGCCCCCAGCTTGCCCAGCACGCCCATGATGCCGCCGGGACCACGCACCCGCAGACCCCTGAAGTCGTCCAGCTTCTCCACCGGCTCGCCCTTGCCCACGATGTTGTATTGCGGCAGCGGGGTGGGCATCAGGATGGTGGCGTTCCAGCGCGCCAGGTCCTTCGCCACGATGGGATGATGATGCACCTTGGACTGGATCTCGGCGATGCGCGTCAGCGACAGGTCGCGCGAGAAGGGCAGCTCGGTGACCGTGATCGTGGGGTTCTTCTGCTTGTGATAGAAGGAGCAGAACTGGGCCATCTCGAAGGCGCCGATGGCGATGCCGTCCAGGTTCTCCTTGGGCTTGGACAGGCCGCCGTAAGAGATGTTGAGTTTGAACTGGCCGTCGGTCTTCTGGCTCACCAGCTCGGCGAGCTTCTCCACGTGTTCGGTGAAGGCGCGGCGCTTGCCCCAGAGCGAGACGTTCCATTCGGTGGCGGCCGCCACCTCGCCGGCCAGGAAGCAGGCCGCGAGGGCGGAGAGAATCAGGATCTTGCGATGTGCGTGCATGGGAGTCTCCTCGCTTGTTGTTGTGCCGCCAAGCATAGCAGGCCGCCGCCTCCTGGAGGCTGGGCCGGGTAGGAAATGAAATCCTCAGTCGAGGCGGCCGCCTCGCAGGAAGCGGCACGCCGCCTCCGCCACCCGGCGCGAGAACAGCATCCCGAAATGGTCGATGGGCAGCTGCAGCCGCTGCCGGATCGCCGGGTCCTGCGTCTCGTCCACCGCCACGGTGCCGTCATGGGGTCGGGGCAGTGCCCCGCCGGTGAGCAGGGTGCCGATGCCGAATCCGCGGGTGCCGGCGATCATGCCGATCTCCAGGCCTTCGGGGCAGGGCGGAGCGCCGTCGAGCAGCCCCCCTTCCCCGCTGCGCCCCAGCAGCGGGCGCAGCCAGCGATGGCGCCACAGCCGGCGTGCCGGCAGCGAGCCGCGCAGGGGCGAGCCCAGCATCAACACCCGTCCCAGACGCGCCGGCGACTGCGACGCCAGCAGGTGGCAGACCACGATGCCGCCCAGGCTGTGCGCCACCAGGTGCAGGGTGCTGCCCTCCTGTCGCGCGAGGAAGGCCGCCAGGGCCTCGGCATTCTCCGCCGGACTGCGGCGAATCGAGCGATAGCGGAACAGTCGGGTGCGATAGCCGCAGCGCGCGATGCGGTAGCGCAGCAGGGACAGCTCCAGCCCGGTCATCCAGATGCCGTGCACGAACACCACCGTGGCGTCACCGGCCTGTTCAGTCACGACGCAGTGCCTCCACCTGGCGCGCCACCAGCTCCAGGCGCCGCAGCGGGTCGTCCTGCTCGAGCAGCACCTGGCGCCCGCTGGGCTTGAGCAGCAGTTCGGCGAGGCGGAAGGCGACCCAGTTGGCGTCGTCGGGGCGGCGCGGCAGGCCGGCGTAGGCCTCCAGGCGCGGCAGCGTCTCCATCAGCCATTCCGCCTGCGGCCGATAGCGATCCGGGAGCGGCAGCTCGCGTTCCGGCAGCACATCGATCTCCGCCAGCAGCAGCCGGCCCTCCCGCGCCTCGCTGGTCCGCACCCGGAAGCGCTGTTCTCCCAC
>CAZVIG010000230.1:0-4182 GCA_964627395.1 uncultured Sedimenticola sp. | reverse complement strand
GACAAGTGCATCGGCTGCAAGTATTGCTCCTGGGCCTGCCCCTACGGCGTGCGCGAGCTGGACGAGATGCAGAAGGTGATGAAGAAGTGCACCCTGTGCATCGACCGCATCACCGACGAGAGCAAGCCCGAGGCCGAGCGCAAGCCGGCCTGCGTGCTGGCCTGTCCCACCAGCGCGCGCCTGTTCGGCGACGTGCACGACCCCGACTCGGAGGTCTCTCTGGCGATCCGCGAACGCGGCGGTTATCAGCTGATGCCGGAGTGGGGCACCCAGCCGGCGAACCATTACCTGCCGCGGCGCAAGACCCGCATCCAGATCTTCGAAGACGAGCTGGAGCGCGTGGACAACCCGCTGGACAAGGAGCACCCGTTGCCGGCGGCACCGGGCGATACCCTGGACGACGTGACATTCTGATCGGGTCATTCACCACAGAGGACACAGAGATCACAGAGAAAGGATGCGGTATGGGGTGCTCCCTGTCAGGGTGCGTGGCGGGCTCTCCACGATCCGCCCCCCTCGTGCGAGTCGACATGGAACGCTCCGTGGGCTCCGTGTCCTCTGTGGTTAATCAGGTTTGAACGAGGAACAGCAAAAATGCATCCGGCCTTTTCCGTGATCTTTCTGACCACCCTGATCGGTGCGGCCCAGGGCATGTTCATGGCCCTGGTCACCGGTCAGGTGTATTCCATGGCCAACCTGCTGGAGCCGCAGGATTCGGTGACCTTCTACGCGGCGGGCAGTCTGATTGCCCTGATCCTGCTGGCGGGCGGCCTGGTGGCGGCGGTGTTCCACCTGGGCAAGCCGAGCTATTTCTTCACCCGCGCATGGCGCGGCGTGACCCAGTGGCGCACCTCCTGGCTGTCGCGCGAGCTGATCGCCCTGCCGGCCTTCATGTTCCTGGTGTTCCTCTACGGGCTGGTGCACTACATGGGCTGGACCGATCCGCTGTTCGTGATCAAGGGCGTGATTCCGGTGGATCTCAGCCTGATCGTGGGCACCCTGGGGGTGTTGATGGCCATCGTGCTGTTCGTCTGCACCGCCATGATCTACGCCAGCCTGCGCTTTCTGCAGGAATGGCACAGCCCGTTGACGGTGGCCAACTTCATCCTGTTCGGCCTGGCTTCCGGCTTCACCCTCACCGCAGCCTTCTCCGCCTGGAGCGGGGTGGACCTGGTGGCCTTCTACGGCACCTGGGCGGTGGTGTTCACCATCCTCGCCTTCGTGACCCGCTTCTGGTCGATGCTGCGCAACCAGCGCATCAAGCACAAGAGCGACATGCGCTCCGCCCTCGGCATCCGTCACCCGCACATCACCCAGCGGTCGATGGGCTTCATGGGGGGGGCCTTCAACACCCGGGAGTACTTCCACGGCAAGAGCCAGGCGACCCTGGAGGCGGTGCGGCTGTTCTTCCTGGTGATGGTGTTCGCGGTGCCGGTGGCCCTGCTGGCGGCGAGCAACGCCCTGGAGTCGGCCTATCTGCCGATCCTCGCCTTCCTGGCCCAGTACGTCGGCCTGCTGGCGGAGCGCTGGTATTTCTTCGCCGAGGCGAAGCACCCCCAGAACCTGTACTACCAGACGGTCGGCTGAGTCAGTCGCCGGCGGCCGACTCGGCCGGCTCGAGGCAGGTGATGCGGTTGCCGCCCGCCGCCTTGGCGCGGTACATGGCGCGGTCGGCGGCGCGCATCAGGGAGCGGATGTCCGGGGTGCGGGCGCTGCCGCAGGCCACGCCGATGCTCACCTTGGGACGGAAGGTGCGCCCCTCCAGCTCCAGCGGCTGGGTCACCGCCTCCAGCAGGCGGTGGGCGATGGCGTCCGCATCCAGCTCGTTGGCCGGCGCCTGGTAGAGCACCACGAACTCGTCCCCGCCCAGGCGCGCGGCCTGGAAGCGCTCGATGGCCACCAGCTCGGCGTGCCGGGATACCGAGACGATGCGCTCCGCCACGTGCTGCAGCAACTGGTCGCCGGCGTCGTGCCCCAGCGAGTCGTTGACCGCCTTGAAGTCGTCGATGTCGATCAGGAACAGCGCCAGCGCCTGGTCGGTGTCGCGGATCTGCGATAGCAGATTCTCGGCGTGTTCGTCGAAATGGCGGCGGTTGGCCAGCTCGGTGAGCGGGTCCTTGTAGGCGTACTGGCGGAGCTGCTCGTTCATGGCGCGGATCTCGCGCAGCAGGCCGCGGTTCTCCTCGTTGCGCAGGATGTTTTCGCGCAGGCTGCGGCCGTAGCGCAGGCCGCTGATGGTCACCAGTATCGAATAGGTCAGCCCCAGCAGAGAGAACTCCAGGTTCAGCTCGGTGAGCAGATACCAGGCCCAATACTGCAGCCCCACGAACAGGGGCAGGGCGAAGGCGAGGAAGCTGGGGGCGTGCAGGGCGTTGCTGGGCAGGGCCGCCGGCGGCAGGCAGACCAGGATGAACAGTACCAGCAGCGCCGACTGGGAAGGGATCTCGGGGGTGTAGAGGCCGAGGATGGCGGCCCAGGCACTGCCCCCCAGAAAGGCCCCCAGGGCATACAGATTGGCCGAGCGCGCGGGATGGCGGCGGTAGCGCACCAGTTCCAGGCGGGCCCAGATGAGGCGTGCCAGGTTGATGGCGGTGAAGGCGACGAACCACAGCAGCGCCGCCGTGCCCGGGACATAGGGCGCGATCACCGTGTACACCAGCAACGCCACCAGGTTGGAGGCGAGCAGGGTGGGGGTGGATCCGGCGAGCAGCTCGCCCACCAGTTCGGTGGGTGGGTCCTTGGGGTAGGGCGGTCGCGTGCTCATGCGCTGGGCGGGCCTCCGCGGATGGTCCTGTGCGTCGGGCGTATCGGGCGCAAACCGGTATATGATGGAGGCCGCCCCGGCGGCAGCCATCGTCCGACTCGTCCTCAGCGAGGTTAGCACAGCCGGGCCGGTTCACCACTGTCTCAGCCTTGCCGGAGCAGATCCCATGCCCAGACCGGAACTCCTGTCGCCCGCGGGCACCCTGCGCAACATGCGCTATGCCTTCGCCTATGGCGCGGATGCGGTGTATGCCGGCATGCCGCGCTACAGCCTGCGGGTGCGCAACAACGACTTCGACGAGGCCAATCTGCGCACCGGCATCCGCGAGGCGCATGCCGCGGGAAAGCAGTTCTTCGTGGCGGCGAACGTGATGCCCCACGGCGCCAAGCTGGACACCTTCCTCGAGGATATGGCTCCGGTGGTGGCGATGGGGCCGGACGCGCTGATCATGGCCGATCCCGGCCTGATCATGCTGGTGCGCGAACGCTGGCCGGAGCTGCCGATCCATCTCTCGGTGCAGGTCAACACCGTGAACGCCGCGGCGGTGCGTTTCTGGCAGTCGGTGGGCATCCAGCGGGTGATCCTGTCGCGCGAGCTGTCGCTGGACGAGATCGCCGCGATCCGCGATGCCTGTCCCGACATGGAGCTGGAGGTGTTCGTGCATGGGGCCCTGTGCATCGCCTATTCCGGGCGCTGCCTGCTCTCGGGCTATTTCAACCACCGCGACGCCAACCAGGGTACCTGCACCAACGCCTGCCGCTGGGACTACCGCATCGGGCGCGAGGCCTTCGAGGCGAGCCAGGACGCGGGCATCCCCTCGGTGGCGCTGTCCGAGATCCGGCGCCATCCGGCGGCGGACGAGGTGTACTACCTCGAGGAAGGGCGGCGCCCCGGCGAGCTGATGCCCATCTTCGAGGACGAGCACGGCACCTACATCCTCAACTCCCGCGACCTGCGCGCCGTGGAGCACGTGCAGCGCCTGGTGGAGATCGGCATCGACTGCCTCAAGATCGAGGGGCGCACCAAATCGCACTACTACACCGCGCGCACCACCCAGGTGTACCGTCGCGCCATCGACGACGCCCTGGCAGGGCGTCCCTTCGACCCGGCGCTGCTCGCCGAGCTGGAGCACCTGGCCAACCGTGGCTATACCGACGGCTTCTTCCAGCGTCACGAGAGCCACGAGCTGCAGTCCTACCGGGAGGGCGCCTCGCGGGCGCGCAAGTCGCGCTTCGTGGCCGAGATCGAGGGCCGCGACCCGGCCAGCGGCCTGGCGGAGCTGAACGTCAAGAACAAGTTCGCGGTGGGCGACGAGCTGGAGCTGGTCAGCCCCGCGGGCAACCGGCGCTTCCGGCTGGAGGCGCTCTACGACAGCGAGGGACGGCGCCTGCAGGAGGCGCCGTCCCTCGCTGTCGTAG